>DAOTTY010000035.1:0-2533 GCA_034437575.1 Anaerolineae bacterium
TATAGAAGGCGTTTTTCAGCACTTGGATTATGACGAGTGCTAAACCGCAAAGCGGAACAAAAGTGGGATCAATCGTGACTAGCCATTTGATCACCTTTTCACCACCCTAGCGTAGGGGTGTACAACGCCATACGTTTACAATTACAATCTAATCAGGCTGAAGAATCGCGCTCAGCTTTCTTCTGTCGCACACGCTGCAGGGTGCGTAGGTTGATCAGCACGTGGGTGAGCGAGTTCTGGTTGGCGATGGCCTGTCCATTACGCAGCCTGGGCCGCTCGATACCCAGGGCCACCTGTCCTGGCCGAAAAGCCCATCCCTTCCAAAGCCAGCCCCAACGGATTGAGAATCCCTCGTCTCAGTCGGTGTGGGAAGCGGAGAATGGGTGGGGGAGTGTTCAATGCCTTGGACACATACCCCCCTGTATGACAACGACCCAGGACACGGGATCACCCGCGTCCTGGGCCTCTTTCTCCTCCTCTACTCATCCCCCACGCTCATCGCGACCCGCAGCCGAACGGGCAGATCGCTGTCCGCCAAGGCACAGGCAGGCGGTGAGGTTGCAGTGTTTCTACCATTGGCGTGTCACTGTTGTCTACACCGCTGGCCCACCTTGCTCTCCACCGGGGAAGCGTGCGCCGTTGAGGACCATTGCTTGCCCGGTGTTATCTTCGTTTTCCTTGGATGAGAGACAGTGGGATTGAGACGGGGGCAGACCCTTTGGCGCAGGCGGTGTTTGACATTGGGTGGGGAAGAGGGTACACTTTGGTGTAGAGGGGAGCTTGTTGATGACCGCGCAGATTAGGAGCGGTGGGGCGCTGTTCTGCCACAAGGCGAGGGAATTGGAATCAGATATTGAGCGGACGAGGTAGTACTATGAGAGAGCGTGTTTGATACGGGGAGGTTTAATGGCAACTGACAATCAGAAACAAGCGAAAGCCCTGTTAAACCCCCCGATTTTTTGGTTAAAAAGCAACTTCCGTCTCGGATTGCTACTTCGCATCTGAGAGGCGCGAAAGCCGTTTCGCAATCCAAATTCGTTCCGCTGTATGAGACTTACAAGCAATTCTAGTTTTTAGCGATGCGATTTCGCTTTGTAATCGTTCAGGTGATTGAACTATGGGACACAGATCGACACAAATTGCACGGATTTTTTCCACCGAGTGCCAGTCTCAATCTGTGTGAATCCGTGGAAATCTGTGTCCAATGTTCCCCTGGCCTGAACTCCTTGACACCCGAAATTCTTTACAAATGAGACAAGATTTCACCGTCGAGACGCAGAGGGTGCTGAGGTAAACAGGAAAACTTGCGCTCTTTGCGCCTCTGCGCTGAGTGTTTAACTTGTCGGTTTGAGACGAAGCCTCGTTAGACGGTTATTTCGCTTTTACAGATGCAAAAGAGCGGAAGTTACTTTTTTAGGCAGAATTAAGGTTCTATGAAGGAGATGCTATTATGTTGAAGAAATGTATGAACCAAACATTAGAGAGCGGATTGTGTGTATGGCTGTTCGTTGCCCTGGTGGCTGGAGCACTCTTGCTCATCCACGCTCCACCTGTTGCCCTGGCCCAGGGCGGCTTCGCCGGCGGTTCCGGCACGGAGAATGATCCATACCTGATCGCCACGGCGGCGCAGTTGCATGACGTGCGGAATTATCCCGGTGCCCATTTTCGGCTGATCGCCGATATCAACCTGGGCGTCGCGCCCTTTAACGAGGGGGAGGGCTGGTCGTCCATCGGCACTACCGGCACGCCCTTCACCGGCAGCTTCGATGGCGACATCTACGTCATCTTCAACCTGACCGTCAACCGGCCCGCAACCAACTATCAGGGCCTCTTCGGCTACCTGGACGGCGCAACGGTCAAGAACCTCTATCTGGAAAACGTCAACGTGCAGGGCGGCCAATACACCGGCGGGCTGGCGGGCCGCGCGAACAACAGCACCATCGAGAATATCCAGGTGACCGGCGAGATCAACGGCGTCCAGGACACCGCGGGGCTGGTGGGGTATCTTAGCGGCGGCAGCAACGTCGCCCATGCGTCCAGCGAGGTGGTGGTTCAGGGCGGGGAATGCACCAGCGGATTGGTAGGCTATGTGAACGATGCAGCTGATACCATCTATCACGCCTACACACTGGGCACCGTGGACGGCGGCCTGTACACCGGCGGGCTGGTGGGACGCCTCTACCGGGGCACGGTTAGCGACAGTTACAACCAGGCCACGGTCAGCGGCAGCAGCACCGTCGGCGGGGCGGTGGGGTATGTCAACCAGAGCACCTCTTATGTTTACCGCACCTACAGCACGGGCGCGGTCACGGCCACCGTGACGACCTACCTCGGTGGGCTGGTGGGCCGCGGGGGCACGGTGGCCGACAGTTATTGGGACACCGAGGCCTCGGGGCAGGCCACCAGCGCCGGGGGCACGGGTAAGACCACGGCTGAGATGCAGCAGCAGGAGACCTTCGTCAACTATAACTTCTACACCCTGTGGCAGATCGACGAGGGCCACGACTACCCCGTCTTCCAGGACTTGAGCAAC
>DAOTTY010000036.1:0-5418 GCA_034437575.1 Anaerolineae bacterium
AACCTTGACAACGGCCCCGAAAATCACAGCCGTCGCACCCAATTCATGAAGCGGCTCACGGCATTCGTGGATCACTTTCAACTCTCGGTTGACCTGGCTTACTATCCTCCCTATCACAGCAAGTACAACCCGATTGAACGGGTTTGGGGTGTTTTGGAAAAGCACTGGAACGGCAGTCTGATGGATTCGTGCCAAACCGTTTTTAACTTTGCCCAGACCATGACCTTTCGTGGCTTGCATCCCATCGTTAAGCACGTTCAGAAGATCTATCACACCGGCGTCCGGCTCACACCCGCACAAATGGCCTTGCTTGAGTCACGTTTTGAACGACTCAGAGCCTTGCCCAAATGGTTCGTCCGTATCGCGCCATTGCCACCTTTACTTTGCTCTGACATTTCGCTGGAATAGCCTTAGCGAATCACCAGCCGGTAGCCCGTTGCCGCTTCTAGCTGGCCGCTCAGCCGGGTGAGTTCTTCATCGTCAACCGGGTCGGCCACTTTGATGCTCACTTCACCCCGGTCTGTGTGGATGCCTGGCCCCTTCCGCACGTTCCAGTTGGCGCGGCGCAGCAGGGCGCGGGCTTCGTCCAGGATAATGTTCTGCATCGGGTACTCGTGAATCCGCATGGGGTAGCCGGTTTGCCGGGCCAGCGCTTCGATGTCAGCCGTGTAACGAGCGCCAACCTGCGGGCTGATGAACGTCAGCACCATGTTTTCCTGTTTGATGCCCGCCTTTTGTAACCCCTTATCTGCCAGTGCCCTTTGAACGACAGCATAGGCCGCGTTGATTTCCATTGGCCCGTTAGATTTTGTGTTAAGGCCGTCATCACTGGCGGGTGTGGGCACGATTTCCATTTGCGCGATGGGGTCGGCAGTTTCCCGCTTGACGAGACGCAGCTTGTGGTGGGTTAACTCACGATAGGCCGTTTCGACTTCCGCGATTTGCTCATCCGTCAGGCCCTCCACTTCAGCGGTGACTTCGTGCTGGTTCATGTACAGTGACGGCCCCTTCACAATCAGTGTGCCGGGGGGCAGCACATCACTCACAGCCGATGAGAGCGCCTGCTGGTTGGTGGTCATCTTGACGTTGGCCTCCCAGCCCGTTTCCAGGCGCAGCGCCTCAATGGCATCACGGTATTTGTCGCGGGCCACTTCGGGGAAGTCGAACGTGAGGATGAGCGTCTTTTTGTGCTGCAAAAGGCCCACCTTCCGCAGCCGCGCCTCTGTCGGGAACGCCCGCAAAGCCGCATTCCGCGCTACCTGCTGATTGACCGGGCCGTTGGGCAGTGCCCGTTCCACGTACAGGCCATCGTCGGTGTAGGTCGCGCCGTCGATGGCCAGCGCCAGCACCACCGCCGCCAACTCCACCTGATGCTGATGCAGCAGCTTCTCGCTGGCTTCACCTTCCGGCAGCGGCTGGGGCAGCGGCGACACGTAGGCTTCTGGCCGGACGGGTTCGCCCTTTGCGGCCAGTAGTTGACGGGTGGCGTAGGGCATCACGCTTTCGGTTGTGGTTTCCACCTCGCTGAGCAGGTCATTCAGCAGCAGCTTGGTGTTCGCGTCTTCGCTTTCGTTCCACTCGCCAATGACCCACACCAGCGCGTCCCCACTGTAGTTGTTGGCCTTCGTGGCCTGCATGACTGCCGTGAAGCCATCCTCGTGGGTGCCCGTGACCACAGCCAGGCGCGGCTGATGGTTCGCATTACGAGCGACGACGAGCTTCCCGGCTAAATCCGAGTGTTGGCGCATAAGGTGGCGGCTGCGAATGGATTTTTCCACCTGCCAGCGCTTTTTTACCGTGAACTTCTGCTTGTCGCGCCAGTCCTGGGCGAAGTAAAACGCATCTTCCTCCAGCGCTTCCACGATGCGCCGCCACTTTTCCACGTCGCCGTACCACACCTGCGCCAGCTCACGCGCTGTGATTTCCTCACCCTGATGAGCGCCCAGCATGTTCCACAGCGCTTCGGGGTCCACCGATTGTGACGGGGCGTCTCCATCATCCCGGTTGATGGTCAGTTGGCGGCGCGGCTCGATCAGTTTTTCCTGGCCGACCTTTGGCCGGGACACAAAGCGCTTTTTCTGCTTGAGTCCTTCCCACAGCGCGTCGCGGGCTTCGGTATCCCCGTGAACGAGAAACACACGCTCCGCGTCCAGTGCTTCGGCAATGTTGATAAGTTCGTCACCGTCAGCGTGGGCACTGAGCGAGTACTTACCCAACTGGCAGCGCAGCGGCACCCGGTCTTTGCCCAGGTGCATGATGGGCACATCGCCGCGCTGTTTGCGGGCGAGAACGTTTTGAAGGAAGCGACCGGGGCTTTCTTCGTCCTGGTAGCCCGTCAGGAAGATGGCGTTACGCTCATCGGGGGCGAGGGCCGCTGCATACGCCACTGATGCGCCGCCCGTCAGCATCCCACTAGACGCAACAATGATCTTGGGCTTGTCGTCGCGCATGATCTCGTCGCGTTCCCGTTTGCTGCGGACGGGTCGCACATTCTGCCGGAAGAACAGCTTGCGGTCACCGGCCATTCTGGTTGTCGCTTTGGGCAGTATCTCGCTGAAGCCGTCGTAGGCGTCACACACGGCCCGCACCATGCCATCTACATAGACGGGGGCGTCTAGCTCATCGCGGAACGCCAGCAAAATCTGAATCACTTCTTGAGCGCGTCCCAGCGCAAACGCTGGAATCAGTACCTTGCCGCCACCTTCAACAACTTTTTTCAACGTGTCAATCAGGCGGCGCTCTTCATAGGCGCGGTTCGCGTGCGGACGCCCGCCGTAGGTGCTTTCCAGCACGAGTGCGTCCGCTTTGATGCGCGGCGGTTTGGCACTCACAACGGTGCGCTGCGTCGATACGGACACGTCCCCGCTCATCACCAGCACGCCTTCGGTACTCTCAAACACAATCATCCCGGCCCCGGCAATGTGCCCACTCGTGTGAAACGTCGCTTGCAGGTCAGCACCGAGTTTGATCGCCTTTGTGAACGGCACCGCCTGCCAGTACTCAAACAGCCGCTCCACGTCTTCCGCGTCGTACAGGGGGAGTTCGCCGTCAGCTTCCAGGCGGCTTTCCATCAGGCGGCTGCTGTCTGAAAGGAGTACGCGGCTCAGGTCAATCGTCGCCTGTGTGCCATAGATGGGCACATGCGGGTAACTGCGAATCACCTGCGGCAGTGCGCCGGTGTGGTCGGTGTGTGCGTGCGTGATGAGAATCACGTCCGGGCCGCCCACGTCCGCAATGTGCGCCAGGTGAGGAAGTTGGTCGTTTTGCAAGCCGCGACTCGTTTTGGGGCTGATGCGAATGCCCGCGTCCACGAGGATTTTTTTGCCCGCAATTTCAATGAGGGTACAGCTTGCGCCGACTTCGTCCGCGCCGCCGAGGAATGTCAGTTTCATGGGGTGCTTTCCGTATTTGTTGCGTTGTTGAATTGCCACCTATGATAGCATTGAGGTGGGGGTATCAAAACCGTGTGAGTGGTTGGGTCTGGTTTGAAGCCCATCATGAATCTGAAGACGTTGACCTGTGCGGTTTGCCATTAGACAGACTTAACACGCAAGCGTGGGGATAAGCCAGGTCATCTGTACCTTATGCCCGGTTTGCACATCTGGTAGCATACCTTCATTACAATCGGGTTTATGCAATTACGGGCACCTATACCCATGGACTTATTCATCATTGTAGCGACGCCGTTCGTTCTGTCGCTGCTGCTTACCCTGCCCTTCACTATCGCGCTGTTCACCAAGCGGCTGCAACAAATCATCATCCCGGTACTGCTGGTGGTGATGTTCGGTGCGCTGGTAAGCCGCTATCCACAAATCGCAGCGGACGGTGCCTACCAACCCGACCCGATCCCCTGGATACCGCAGTTAGGTTTGAACTTCAGCTTTTACCTGGACGGGTTAAGCCTGCTGTTCGCGTTGGTGGTCACGGGGATTGGCGCGGTCATCTTCCTGTATACGGGCTATTACTTCAGTGACGGCGAAGCGGCCAAGCAAACGCGCTTTAACCGCTGGCTGACGGCGTTCACGGGGGCGATGCTGGGCCTTGTGCTAAGCGGCAACGTCATCCTCATGTTTATCATGTGGGAGCTTACCAGCATCACGTCGTTTATGCTGATTGGCTTTTATGGCGACAAGGATCGTGAAGCACGGCATTCGGCGCGGCGGGCGTTGATTGTCACGGGCGGCGGTGGGTTGGCGCTGTTGGGCGGCGTGTTGATATTAGGGGCCGTCGTCGGGCAGACGATGCAAATCGAAACATCAGCAGCCAACGACGAAGACGCTGCCGCCGTGACGGCCATCCGTACTGAGAGCAATATTAATATTGCAACAGCCAAAGATGGCGGCATTTCAACCGTCTTCCGTAGTGAAGATAGCTTGATACTGCCCTTCGCTATGGAATACAGCGACATCCTCAGTGTGGAAACGGTCACAAACCATCCCTGGTATATCGCCCTGGCGGTGCTGTTGATGCTGGCGGCCTTTACCAAAAGCGCTCAGGTGCCGTTCCACTTCTGGTTGCCGGGGGCGATGACCGCACCGACCCCGGCGTCCGCATTTTTGCACAGCGCGACGATGGTGAAGGCGGGCATTTACCTGCTGGCCCGGCTGCACCCGATCATGTATGACCACGCGCTGTGGCTTAACGGGCTGGTGCTGGTGGGCCTGACGACGTTTTTGTTCAGTGCGGTGATTGCCGTCAAGCAGGATGACCTCAAAGGGATGCTGGCCTATGCGACAACAGCGTGGCTTGGCATTCTGATCGCGCTGATTGGCCTGCCAGATTTCGCCGGATTTAAGGCGCTGGCGGTGGGTATTGTGGCCCATGCGTTTTACAAAAGCGCCATGTTTCTGGTCGCCGGGTCGATTGACCATTCTATGGGCACGCGCAGCCTGAAGAACCTGGGCGGCATGTGGCAGTACATGCCCTATGCTGGCGTGGTCATGATCCTTTCTGCGCTGTCGATGGCGGGCGTGCCGTTTTTGCTGGGCTTTTTGGCCAAAGAGGTGCTGTTGGATGCGACTGTCAGTTATATAGCTGCCGAGACGATTTTAGGCGGCGCGTCTTTGTGGGTCGTGATTATCGGCTCTGCCATGCTGGGCTTGACGGCAGGCATTCTGATCTATGACGTGTTTTTCGGCAAGATGCGCTCCCATTTGCACTATCACGCCATACCGAAGTACGCGATTGCAGGGCCGTTGGTGCTGGCTATAGGTGGGACGCTGCTGCTGCCCTTCGCTACGGAAACGCTGATTCATGATCTGGTGGCGGTGGTTACACCGAAGGCATTTGAACTGCATCTGGTGCCAGGAGGCGGATTGAGCAACACGCTGTTCCAGTACAGCCTGCTTGCCATCGGGCTTGCTGCCCTGGCCTTCCCGATGCGGGCGTACTTCACGGGGCCGTGGACGCTGCTGCCAT
>DAOTTY010000037.1:0-4579 GCA_034437575.1 Anaerolineae bacterium
CGCCACCGTCCTGCGCTGGCCCCCCTGAATCCGCCACGTAGGCCCCGCGCTCCAAACTGAGAATGTAATCCCCGGCTGTGGTGCCATCGCGCACACCGAAGCGCGTTACGGCGATGATGAAGCGGCCCGTATACGGCAGCGTGGTGGTAATGCGAGCGTTGCGGTTGCCCCGCCCGTCGATGTCATCCGACGTGACGAGGTTATTCTCGTTATCGTCGCGCAGCACCAGCACCGGGTCCAAGTCATCCGTGAGCGTTTGCGCTTCGATGACCACTTCGTCCCCGGCTTCCCCTTCAAACCGGTAAAACCGCGCATAAATCGCGTCGCCCAGGTTGTTCACATCCGTCTGACCGTACAATATCGGGATGTCCCCGCCCTCGCTGGCCCGCTGCTGCGGCGACGGCTGCGTAATAAGCGGCTCCTGCTCTAGCAAAAACACTGCACCGTCTATGATACGGATGAACACGTTGTAACGCTCACCCACCTCTAGCAACTGATCCGTTTTATCCAGCTTGATTTCATCGCCCTGCCGCAACTGGAACGAGAACACTGCCGGTTCTTCGATGTTGCAGTCGTTCTGATACCACACCCATATTTCATAGTCGCCGTTGGGGGGTGGGCTGCCCTCTTCCCAGTAGAGGTGTTCCACCGGCTGCGAACTGATGGCGTTGCAGTTGGTGTTGCTGTCGATTTGCAGTGTGCCGCCGTCTTCGGGGTCAGGGTTGCTCCAACTGATGACGCGGCCCGTCGGTTCGCGCACAAACAGGTTGAGGTCGTCGTCACCGCCCCAGCGCACCGTCGCCGTAACCGCCCCGCTGACCAACTGCACCTCGCCCGCCGTCAACTCGAACACATAGCCGCCTGTCGTCTCGCCTGCGTCCAGCCCGGCCCGGCCCGCCACCACGTAGTAATCGCCGTCGGCAGGCAGCGCATACGACTGAATACGGGCGTCCAGGCTGCCCCGCTGCCCGTTATCATCAGCCACCAGTTCATTCAGGCCACCGTCCATCAAAATCAGGAACGGGTCCAAAGCGCTGTCGGCAGTCATTCGCAGGTCGAGAATATCGCCAGAGCGCCCCGTGAACTGGTAGAACTGCGTGGGCGCGTCATCCGTGATGCGGCCATCGTGCTGACTGTTGTACTCGATGGGTTCGGCGTTCAGGCGCTGTGGCGTAGTTTGCAACGACGCATTCAGCCGGAAGATAAACGTGCCCGTCGTGCCGGGGTTGGTGTTGGTTACCTCCACGATGTAGGTGCCACTGCGGGGCAGGGTCGCCGCCGGGATGGTGGCAAAGCGGGTGCCTTCGGCAAAGGCAATCTGGCGGCGCGTGATGTCCAGCAGGCGCACCTGCGGCATGGCATCTCCATTTGCGATGGACGCGCCAATCAGCACGCGGTCGTCAAGGGTGCCCTCAAAAATGAACGAGCGCGTGGGCGAGTTCGGCAGGAACTCAACCGGGTCAATCGGCGTGTTGTACTCTACCGGCGTGGCCTCTACGCGGCTAACAAACAGGCTGAACACGCCGTCGTCGGGGTCTGCCCGCGTGACCTCAATCAGATACCAGTCGCGGCGGGGCAGCACGGCAAACGCGGTGAACGTGCCTTCGCTGGGGCTGGTTTGCCCGCCAATAGCGGCGCGGGTGCTGTCCAGGATGTTGACCTGGGGTGCGAGGTCGCCTTCGGTGCGCGTCAGCGTGGCCAGCAGCAGGTCGCCCGGTTCACCGCCGATAACAAAATACTGGCGCGGCGTGGCGTCGTTGATGGTGGCCGCGTCGAAGTTGCGTGTTTCAAAGTCCAGCAGTGTGAACGGCACACTGAAGATTGTGGCAGGGTCCAGCAGCAGCGGGTTGATGATTTCGTTGGGGTTGGCCACGCCTTCGATTTCCAGCAGCAGCGCGTAAGACCCCTGCGTGGTGCCGTCGGCTTCGCCGCGCCGCGTGGCAATGATGGTGTAGGCCCCGTCAACGGGGAGCTGTGTGGAAATCTGCGCGTCGTTGACGCCCGGTTCCAGGTTGTCATTCCGGGCGACTTCCTCCCCAGCCGGGCCGAGTAGGATCAGCAGCGGGTCCAGTGTGTCGGATGTTTCTTCCATAAACAGCAGCACGTCCGTCCCGGCACTGGCGCTAAAGCCGTACAGCACGGCGGGCGTTGCGTCGTCGATGTTGCCTTCTACGGGCGAGCCGACGCTAATCGGGAAGGGTTCGCTTTGCTGGGCGGTGGCGGGGCGAATGGCAGCCACCGCCACCGCAGCGGCGATGACGACAAAGCGCGTGAACAAGTGACAATACGTTGACATGGGCACCCCTGCGTTAGACAATCTGCGGCATGTTTCCCTATCACTATAGCAAATTCGCCTTTGTGCTGGCGGTTGTGCTGGCAATCTTCACAACCCCTTTATCCTCTCAGGGGCAGCGGGTTTCACCGCTGTTGTCGCTTTTAGGGAGTGTGCCGCAGCAGGCGGTTTTCCCCCAGATGAACGCCATCACCCTTAGTTATGCGGATTACCGCGCCATTGAGCAGGCCAACGCCGCCCCCAGCTTTGCCAGCCGCGCCGATTACCTCAATGCGCCCCCGGCTGACCAATCGCTGTGGCAGATGTCGCTGCTGCGCGTTCACGCGGGGCCAGCGGGCTTCGTCAACCTGACGCAGGCCAAAATCGAGGAGATGCCGCAGTTGATGGGCTTCGACTACTTCGATATGGAGCGGGCGCTGGTGTTCGGGGCCGACCCGTTCGTGGGTACGCTGGTTCACAGCCGTGCCGCCCCCTTCAGCCCGGTGCAAACCGCGTTTGCGCTGTCGCAGCGCGGCTACGAGCGCCGGGACGCAGCCACAGGCAGCGCGTGGGGCCTGGGTGGTGACGGCATGACTGATATTGCCAACATCAACAATGGCGACCCGTTCGGTGGGGATGTGGGGCTGGCGTCACGGGTGGCCGTGCTGGACGGCAGCACCGTTGCCAACTCGTTTTTGTGGGGCATTTTGCTTAGCACCGCAGATGCCCACGCCCAACGCGCTCCATCATATGCCGTGCAGCCCGCCTACGTCGCGGCGGCAGACGCCCTCGCCCACAGTGACGACATGCTGCTGCAAGCGGTCATCCTGAGCGGCTTAGCGGGCCAGCAGCAGCAGCCCAACCCGAACCTGCCCGCCCTGCCGCCATATGCGGTCGCGGCAGTGGCCGACCTGCACGCGGGCGCTGGGCAGATACAGCGGGTGGTGCTGGTTTACGAAAACCTGCCGGACGCCAGCGCCGCCGCCGTCCAACTGCCGGGGCGCTTGAACGCATTTGACAGCGGTTGGCTGGCGACCCTCGACTTCACGGCCAGCCGCCCAACCGTCACCACCAACGGGCCATTCTACATTGTGGCCTATGACCTGACGGCACCCAGCCCCACCGCCGCCGAGATGCTGAACGGCGCTTATGCCCCGGCGACGGTGTTCGGCTTTTGGGTGACGGCCATCCGGCAGGGCGGGTTTTTCCCGTTGGCATTGCCTGCCCCTGCCGCGCAGGCCACCGCGCCATAATTCACAATCGGCGCTATAATGGTGTGTATTCACAAATGGGACGAGGGCCAGCGATGACAGACGAGACCCCCACACCAAAACAGCCGGGCAGCCTGATTGGCACGCAGTTGGGCCAGTTCACCGTGCTGGAAGAAATCGGGCGCGGTGGCATGGCTACCGTCTATCGGGCCACACAGTCGTCTATTAACCGGGATGTGGCGCTCAAGGTGCTGCCCCCGGCGTTTTTGCACGACCCCGGCTTCTATGAGCGCTTCACCCGTGAAGTGGATGTCATCGCCCACCTGGAACACCCCCACATCGTCCCCATCTATGACTTTGGCACCTTCGACGGCATCCCGTATATTGCTATGCGTCTGCTGGCGAGCGGCAGCCTCAGCCAGTCTATCCGCAGCGGCGGCACCGCCAACCTGGCCGAACTGATTGTCCCCACCCGCCAGATTGCCGCCGCGCTGGATCACGCGCACCAGCAGGGCATCATCCACCGGGACCTGAAGCCGGGTAACATCCTGTTAGATGGCAGCGGCAACGCCTACCTGTCCGACTTTGGCATTGCCCGCGTGCTCAACAGCGACCTGACCGGCAGCGCCATCATCGGCACCCCTGCGTATATGAGTCCAGAGCAGGCCCAGGGCGCAACGCTGGACGCCCGTTCCGATGTATATAGTATGGGCGTGGTGCTGTTCGAGTTGATTACCGGCAGCGAGCCGTTCCAGGCAGAAACGCCCATCGCCATGATTCTCAAGCACCTCAATGAGCGGGTGCCGTTCATCAGCGAGTTCCGTGACAACATCCCACCGGAGTTAGACCGCGTGATTGCCAGGGCCACCGCCAAAAACAAAGATGAGCGCTACAGTTCCGCCGGGGCAATGGCCCAGGCGTTTGAGGATGCTGTGCGCGTCACCTCGCGCACGGTGAGACTTGGCCGCGCCCAGGATAGCGACCCCAACATCCGTCAGGACGCCCCCACCCCCGTTGCCTCCCCAACACCCGTCAGGACGCCGCGCCCCGGCCCCGCTTTCCCGGATATGGACGGCGAAACCGTCACACCGGGAAC
>DAOTTY010000038.1:0-32764 GCA_034437575.1 Anaerolineae bacterium
GGGGCGGTGCTGCTCAGCACAATCAGTCCAGCCTCCTTCAACTGCTGCCGGATGCTGTCGTCGTCCTCCGTAAGCGCATTGACCACGTACCCGGCGGGGGCACCGAGTTCCTGCAAGTCAGCCAGCACGTCGTCGTTGGTGGTCTGTTCCCCGCTGATGACAATGGACGCGACAACTTCACCGACTGCCGCTCGTCCAATCGCGTTGGCCCGCACAGCCCCGGTCGGCTCTGTACCGCCAGAAAGCACCAGCCAGCCGCGCCCGTCCTTCCAGGTGAAAACGTTCTGCGATGGCACGAGTTAAGTCGCCTCTGGCATCACATAGGCGGCAGCGGCCTTCGCCAACAGCGCCACACTCAGCGGCAGCGCGGCTTCATCGAAGTCAAAGCGCGGGTGATGGTGGCCGTAGTCCTTCCCGGCGGCGGCATCTGCACTGCCTACGAAGAAGAAGAACCCCGGAATGTCGTCCATCAGGAAGGCCATATCCTCCGCGACCATCGCCCGTTCGTCCAGCACGAACGCATCTTCACCTACTACCGTCAGGAACGCCTCACGCACACGCTGGCTCACTTCCGGGTGATTAGAAACGGGCTTGGTGCCGTCGTTCCAATCGACAGACGTGAGTTCGCAGCCCATTGCCGCAGCGATATGGCTGGCGATGTCGGTCATACGCTGACGCATCATCTGGCGGACGGGCTGCTTGAAGTAGCGGGTGGTGCCACGCAGCGTGACTGTTTGCGGAATCACATTGCTGGCGTGCCCGGCATCCAGCCGCGTGACGGACAACACACCGCCCTCAACCGGGCTGAGGTTGCGGCTGATAATCGTTTGCCAGGCTGTGACGACCTGGGCGGCGCACACCACCGGGTCCTGTGCCATGTGCGGCATCGCCCCATGACCGCCCTTGCCCGTAATCACAACCTCGAACGAATCGGACCCGGCCATGACTGGCCCGGTTGCCACGCCCAGCTTGCCCACAGGCAGGTAGTTCCACAGGTGCAGGCCCAGGCTCACATCCGGGCGCGGGTTTTCCAGCACACCGTCGGCAATCATGGCCTTCGCTCCGCCTGCAATTTCCTCAGCAGGTTGGAACACAAACTTGATGCGCCCGGCCATCTGCTCGCGGCGCTGGGCGAAGAACTTGGCCACGCCCAGGCCAATCGTGGTGTGCCCGTCATGGCCGCAGGCGTGCATTTTGCCCGCCGTCTGCGAGATGTAGTCCGTTTCGTTTTCCTCGTGAACGGGCAGCGCGTCCATGTCTGCCCGCACCAGCACCGTTGGCCCGGCCTGTTCCCCATCCAGGATGCCGACGACGCCGGTTTTGCCCACGCCGGTTTGGACTTCCAGGCCCAGTTTGTTCAGTTCTGCCGCCACGATGCCTGCCGTGCGGACTTCCTCAAATGCGATTTCCGGGTGTTGGTGCAGGTCACGGCGACGGGCAACCAGTTCGTCGCGCAGGGCGTCAGCTTCTAGCTTAAAGTTTATGGCTGTCATCAGGTTTGTTCCTTAACTCAGGGTCATCACGCGGTAGTATTCCACATAGCGGGGTGCATCCTCCGGGGATTCCCGGTCGAGCGCCCGCTGCCGGAGGCGTTCCAGGCGTTCTTCGGTCGGCTCGAACTGGCTTTTGTGTTCGATCACCGCTTTAATTTTGGTTTCGATGTGCTGGGTAATGTCCACACTGGTCGTCTTTTCGACAGGCGCGGCGATATACAGGCGAGTTGCTTTGTGTGTGGCCAGGCCCTCGTCCCGCTCCTGCTCGATGAAGTTCAGGCGGTCACGCGCTGCCGGGAAAACCGCCGCTAATGTCGCCTCACCGATAGCACGGTGGTCGGGGTGGTTGATGTAGCCCACCCCGTACCAGAACGCAGTCGGGTCTGTCGTGACGACGACATCCGGCTTATACAACCGAATTTGCCGCGTCAGGTCACGGCGCAGGTCAAGCGAGGGGGTCAGTTCGCCGTCCGGGTAGCGTAGGAACACAACATGCCCCACGCCCAGCACTTTTGCCGCGTTCAGCGTCTCTTCTTCCCGGATTTGCGCCAGTCGTTCGGCAGTCATGGCCGGGTCTTCGCTGCCTTTGTCGCCGCTGGTGGCCAGCACCAACATGACATCGGCACCCTCAGCCGCCCAGCGGGCCAGTGCCCCGCCCGCGAAGAATTCCGCGTCGTCAGGGTGAGCAAAAATGCCCATCACGCGCCTGGGCTGTGCCCCGTTAGTTGTCATCCTTGTTATCTTTCTTTTTGCCCGGTTTTGCGCCGCATTCGCACGGCTCATCGTCGTCGTGACGATCACACGGTTGCGCGGATTTTTCTTGCAGGCGTTTGAGTTCTTCCAGCGGCACGATGTCTACCCGCTCAACCAACCGCCGCCCTTCGTCGGGAATGAACACAGTAACGGCGTCTTGCAGCGGATGCACATCAATCACGCGGCCTTCGCCAAATGGGGTGCCGATGGTTTTGTTGCGGCGCGGGAGCTGCTTACGCGCTTCAACATACATTTCGTATTCATAGACGAGGCAGCAGCGCAAGCGCCCACACATCCCCGTGATTTCTGACGGGTTGAGTGAAATGCCCTGCACTTTCGCCATTTTGATCGAAATGGGGCTAAAGTCCGTTAGGAAGGAACTGCAACAGCGTTCTTCTTTGCCGCAGGCACCGCCGCCGCCCAGCAGCTTGGCCACATCACGCGGGCCAACCTGGCGCATTTCTACGGCGGCGTCAAACTCTTTGTTCAGGATTTTGAGCAGCTTGCCCATGTCCATTTTTTCTTCCGCACTAAACATAATCGTTAGCACGGTACCATCATAGTTGTACTGCGCTTTGATGAATTTTACATCCTTCAGGTTGGAAAGCCGTTGTGCCTTCTGTTCGCAAATTTGCAGGGCTTCTGGCTCCTGTGCAGACCACTGCTGCTTCAAAACGAGATCACGCGGGGTCGCCATTCGCAAAATCGGGCGATGGTTGCGCTGTGCAGCGGGGACGTTGGCGAAGGCGATGACCTGCCCCATACGCCGCCCGCGCACTGTGTCTACGATGACATGATCGCCGACTTGTAGCTGCGGTACGGTGCTGTAGTCGAAGTGATAGAGCTTACCGACTTTGTTGAAACGAACCCCAGCAACCGTGAGGTGCTGTTCGTTGATGGTATCCATTGATGTGTAAAACCTTGAAAGGTTATCAAAACAATTTCTATCGTGCCTCTCGTCAAGCATAACGAAATCCCCACAGCCTGACAATCTGCAAGCGATTTGCAATTCGCCTATCAGGCTATATATGATAGGCAACTTGATTAACGTACTACCCACTTGAGAGGACGGCTTAATTTGTCGGCACGTACCACCACGCTCGTCATGAAATTTGGCGGGTTAGCCCTCGGCACCACAACCGCCCTCACGCAGGTGCTCAGCATCATTTTGCACCAGCGCGAACAGTGGCAGCGTTTGCTCATCGTCGTTTCTGCATTGGAAGGGGTGACCGACTCCCTGTTAGAAGCCATCCGGCTGGCCCAGGTGAGCAACCGGCGCGGCTACCGGCGGATTGCGGCCACACTTCGCACACGCCACCTGGCGCTGATGGAACACCTCCCGCTGGGTACAGGTGAACGGCAGGCCATCCAGGCGGATATTGACCGGCTGCTGTTTGACATGCTTAACCAACTGCAAGCCGTTGCCGACGCTGCCACCGAAGACCTGAACCCATCCACCGCCGACAGCATCATCGGCACTGGGGAGCGCCTCGCCGCCCGCATTGTGGCCGCGCTGCTGCGCCAGAACAGCATCCGGGCTGTGGCGATTGACTCGCAGAGCATTATCATCACCGATGATAACTTCGGCAACGCGCTGCCCATCGTAGATGCGAGCTGTGAGCGCATCAGTGAGAATTTGCTGCCCATGCTGGAACGCAACATTATCCCTGTGATTACGGGCTTTGTCGGCTCCACGCAGGACGGCAGAATCACCACGCTGGGGCGCGGCGGCAGTGACTACAGCGCATCGGTGATCGCATCATGTGCCAATGCAAACGAAATGTGGACGTGGACGAACGTGGACGGGATGATGACGACAGACCCCAACGACATTGAACACGCGCAGGTCATCCCGTATATGTCCTATGAAGAAGTGGGCGAAATGGCCTACTTTGGGGCGCGGGTGCTGCATCCGCGCATGATTGCCCCCCTGCACGACGGCGGCATCCCCTTGCGGATTAAAAATGTGTACAAGCCCAACCTGCCCGGCACGCTCATCGCAGAAGAAACGGGTGACGCCCACCCCGCCCTCAAAGCCGTGACTACGATTCAGGGCATTGGCCTGACGGCAGCCCGCAGTGGCCCCGTCGCGCAGATCGTAGAGCGAGTCAACGAGGTGCTGACGTACACAGCGGGCAGCCCGGCAGAGGTGATGGTGGCGTCACAGTCGTCGTCGCGCAGTTTCTTGTGCTTTGTGATCCCCACCAGCAGCGGCCCAGACGCCGCCCGCAGCAGCGTTGCTGCCCTGCGGGAGCGGTTAGCCCAAAATCCACTGGCGACTGACTGGCAGGTTCAGCAGGTGGGCGTGTTAACCGTGATCGGCACCGACATCACCCGCAATCCTAGCATTGGTGCCAGTGTCATGCAGCAGCTACAGGCGGTGCCGCTGCTGGCCGTGGCACAGGGTCCATCGGGGTATAGTCTATCTGTTGTGATGGAACCCAATTACCTGGGTGATGCCCTGGAAGCTGTACACGACCTCATTGTTGACCAGAGCGGCGAGACGGCCAGCTAGTATCGTTTGAGGTAGCGGGCCAGTTCCCAGGCGGTGACCTGATTGCTGTAGCTTTCATATTCTTTGTACTTGGAGGCGAGGTAGCGGTCGCTGATATAGGGGCCGAGCGCCGCCAGAATCACGTCGTCTTCTTCCAAAACCTGCAACGCCTGTCGCAGCGAGTTGGGCAGCACCTCAACCTGGCGCAGCCGCCCGCGATCTTGCCGTAAGATCGTCTCTTCTAGCGGGTTGCCCAGCGGCATTTTCTGCCGGATGCCGTCTAGCCCGGCGGCCAGCATGACCGCTGCGCCCAGGTAGGGGTTACTGCTGGGGTCTGGCAGGCGCAGTTCCAACCGGGTGTGTTCGCCGCCGTCCGGCTCAATCCCTGGCACGCGAATCAGCGTGGAGCGGTTGATGTGCGCCCATGTGACGTATACGGGCGCTTCAAAGCTCGTTCCCAGTCGCTTGTAAGAGTTCACCAGCGGGGCCAGCACGGCGGCCATTGCACGCGCATGTGCCAACTGCCCGGCCAAAAAGTGTTCTGCCACTTCCGATAGGCTGTGGTCGTGGCCTTCTGCATAAAAGACGTTGCTGTCGTCGTTTTTGTCGTGCAGGCTTTGATGGGTGTGCATCCCGGAACCGGGCAGGTCAAACGAGGGGCGGGGCATAAACGTACAGTGCAGCCCATTGCGCCGTGCCACCGACTTCAGCGCCACCCGCGCCGTCAGGATGCGGTCAGCCGAGGTGAGTGCATCAGCAAAGTTGAGGTCAATCTCATGCTGGCCAGAGCCGTTTTCGTGCTGGGCGCTCAGCACTTCGATGCCCATTTCGTCCAGCGTGGTCATCATCTGCCGCCGCACAGCCTGGGCGTTGTCGCTAGACAGGTCAAAGTAGCTGTCGGTATCGAGTGGGCGCAGGGTTTCCAGTTCATCCTCAACAAACAGGAAGTATTCCAGTTCAATGCCCGTTTTGTAGCTGTAGCCGAGGGCTTCGGCTTGCTCTATCATACGAATGAGCGCAGCACGCGGGTCACCGATGAACAGGTCGCCGTTGGGCGTGTGGACGTTGCAAATGAGGCGGGCGGTGCGTGTGTCATTGTGATCCCAGGGCATCACTGTGAATGTGTTCAGGTCAGGGCGCAGCAGCATGTCACTTTCTGCCACCCGTGTGAACCCCTCCAACGACGACCCGTCGAACTTTTCCCCGTGTTCGATGACCGCTTCCAGTCGGTTGGCAGGGATGGTCACGTTTTTGACGCTGCCTGTGATGTCGGTAAACCACAGGTCTACATAGCGAATCTGGTGTTGTTCAACAGCGGCCAATACATCCGGTGAGTGGGTCGTCATGGCGGGGCGTCCGTTGTGTGCGTTATCTGTAGGCATCGTTTTTGGCCTAAAAGTCTATTTTGAGTTCGGGGCCGATTTTACCGTCAGGAGTGACAAATTTAGGGTAGTAAAGGCTGGCGCTTTTAGGGGATTTCATCGCCCAGCACGCCAATGTGCCCCAAAAGCGCGTCTACACCCAGGCTATAGCTGCGCCAGCCAAACCCGCTAATCTGCCCAATGCACACCGGGGCCAACAGCGAACGGTGCCGGAACTCCTCTCGCGCATGGACGTTGCTCAGATGCACTTCTACCACAGGCAAGTTAATCCCGGCAATAGCATCTCGCAGCGCAATCGACGTGTGGGTGTACGCGCCAGGATTGAACACCACCCCTGCCGCCCAGTTGCGGGCGACATGCAGCACATCAATCAGCGCCCCCTCATGATTGGACTGCTCCCAACGGATAGCAACGTTGTGGCCCTTAGCGTGTGTTTCCACGCGCCGTGCAATGTCTTCCAGCGTGAGTGTGCCGTATACGTCGGGTTCGCGGGTGCCAAGCAGGTTCAGGTTGGGGCCGTGTAACAACAGGATGGATTCAGGCATGAGGTTGAATGGATACGTTAAAACGATTTGTGACATCATAGCGCGGGGGCGTTACCCGCGCAACGCATTTAACACTGCAATCACATCCTCACGCGGCACGTCTTCCAGCACAAACGGCTTTTCGAGCGCTTCCAGCAGCACAAACCGGGGGCGGCCATCGCGCCACTTTTTATCCGTGAACATAGCGTCCCACAGGGCTGCCGGGTCAATGTCGCCTATTCGCACGGGCATGTGATTTTTCAGCAGCGTTTGTTCTACCCTCTCCGGCAGGCTGGCGTCACAGCGGCCCAGCCGTGCTGATAACTGCGCTGCTGCCAGCACCCCAACGGCAACCCCTGCCCCGTGCGCCCAGGCGTACTCTGTCACGCGCTCAAGGGCGTGCCCAAATGTGTGACCGAGGTTCAGGTGTTGGCGCACGCCCTTCTCATACGGGTCTTGCTGCACCACATCTACCTTGACCTGCACCGCCCGCGCCACCAGCGCCATGAGTTTGGCGGCGTCCGGCTGTGGAATGGCGAGGTTTTGCACCAAGTCGAGTATCCCGGCGTCGGCAATCAACCCGTGCTTGATCGTTTCCGCGAGGCCGTTGCGCCATTCGACATCGGGCAGGGTGGCAAGTGTGTTCGGGTCAATGAGTACAACGGCGGGCTGCTTGAATGCGCCAACAAGATTTTTCCCCTCCGGCAGATCAACACCGACCTTGCCGCCCACACTGCTATCGACCATCGCCAATAGGCTTGTAGGCACCTGCACCAACCGGATGCCGCGCATGTAGCTTGCGGCCACGTAGCCAGCGGTATCGCCAACCACGCCACCGCCCAACGCGATTACCGTGCTGCCCCGGTCCAGGCCGCAGCGGGCCAGTTCGCGGCACATCTCGGTGACGGTGGTCATGTTCTTGTACTGTTCGCCATCTGGCATAGTGACGAGGAAAGCATCTGGCAGTGCGCTGACCAGCGCCTCACCGTGCAGGGGGGCAATCGTCTCGTTGGTGATAACGGCCACGCGCTTGTTTAACCCAAACTCGGACGCTAGCCGCTCGCCGTTGGCCAGCAGCCCCGGCTCAATCACAATGTCGTAGTCTTCGCCGCCGGGTGCTACAACGTGAATACGCTCTGCCATGTCTTGATAACCTCCTGTGCTACTTGCTGCGGTGTGCTGTCGTCTGTGGCCACCTGATACGGAATCAGGTCATAAAGCGGCTTGCGCTGCACGTACAGGTCGCGCCAGGTCGCCGCCAGGGGCCGCCCCTCGCGTTCAGCCGCCGTCATCCGTGTTGTGATTGTGTGCAGGGTAGCTGTCAAACACACGACCATGCCCGCCGCGCTCATCGCCGCCAGTGTATCCGGGTTGAGCAGGGCACCGCCGCCTGTTGCCACTACCCATCCCGTCTGCGCCGCCAGATCGACGCATACCTCGGCTTCCAACTTGCGGAAGCGCGTCTCGCCGTCGCGGGCGAAAATCTGCGGGATGGAAACACCCGCCCGCTCGACGATCACCGCGTCGGTGTCGATAAACGGGCGGCCAAGCATCTGCGCGACCAGCGGGGCGACAGTTGATTTACCCGTGCCCATAAACCCGGTTATCACCAGATTGGCCTCAGATTTCGAAGCCAAAGCGCCACTCCGCGTTGTCCATCGGCACATCAGACAGGCGGTTGCGCTTGAGCGCGTCGAAGCGCGGTTTCATCTCCTCAATGCTGTCGCCGCCCAGTTTTTCCGCCAGGGCATCGGCCAGCACAATCGCCAGCATCCCCTCACCGATGGGCATGGCACGCGGCAGCGCATTAAAGTCACTGCGCTCGTAGGTGGTCGGTTCGGCCTCGCCCGTCGCCAAATTGACACTATCCAGCGCCTTGAGTACGGTGGCAATCGGCTTCATGGCCACGCGCACGACGATAGGCTCGCCTGTGGTGATGCCGCCCTCCAAGCCGCCAGCGCGGTTCGTCTTGCGGTGGATTGCGCCGTCGCCGTTGGTATACATCTCGTCATGGACTTCGCTGCCGCGCTTGGCTGCATTCGCAAAGCCCTCGCCGATTTCGACGCCCTTCTGCGCCTGAATGCTCATCATGGCCTGGGCGATACGCCCGTCCAGTTTACGATCCCACTGCACATGACTGCCCAACCCCGGTGGCACACCCTCCGCGACGATTTCCCAGATGCCGCCGAGCGTGTCCTTGTCGATTTTCACCTGCCGGATGGCCTCGTGCATGGCTTCGACAGCGTTTTCGTCCGGCGTGCGCACGTCATTTTGCAGCGACGTTTCAAACAACTCGCGGTAGGGCTTGCTGTAGTCGATGTCTGCCACAACATCGCCAATCTGTGCGACCCAGGCGTATACCTCAATGCCGAACTCACGCAGCAGCTTCTTGCACGCTGCACCGACGGCCACCCGCGCCGCCGTCTCGCGGGCGCTGGCCCGCTCCAGCGACAGGCGTAGTTCGCGGTAGCCGTACTTGACCGCCCCCGTCAGGTCGGCATGGCCGGGGCGCGGCGTGCTGATAGGCGGAATCTCTTTTTCCTGCCAGTTACGGTAGTCTCGATTAACGATCAGCATTGCAATAGGGCCGCCGGTGGTTTTGCCGTTCATCACCCCAGACGTGATCTGCACGCCGTCCTTTTCGATTTGCATCCGCCCCCCGGACCCATACCCCTTCTGGCGGCGGTCCAAATCTGCGTTGATGTCTGCCTGGGTGAGCGGCAGCCCGGCGGGCATCCCTTCTAATATCGCCGTAAGCATCGGCCCGTGGCTCTCCCCGGCGGTGAAAAAACGTATTTGTGCCATATCTGTTATCTATTCCTTGTTCGTTTCAAAGGGCGAACACAGCAGGCTGCGTCCCTACAGGGTCACGCAAAGGGCGCGTCCGCCGCCGCTAACCATTTCTATCTACACTCAATTCTTGTTGTGCCGCCGCGAACATCACATCCACCGGGGCCTCACGCTCCGTCCAGATTTCAAAGGCCGCCGCCCCCTGACGCACCAGCATCCCCAAGCCGCCGATGGCCCGCAGGCCCTGCGCTTCGGCCTGCTGCATCAGCTTCGTCTGCGCGGGACGGTAGATCATATCATAGACAGCGGCGTTTTCTGGCAGCGGCAAGTCATCCGGCCAGGGTGAGGCGTCCGCGTTGGGGGGCATACCGACGGGCGTGCTGTTCACAACGAGGTCAGCGCCCCACGCCAGCGCTTCTTCCGGCAGCTTCACACCCGCGTCGATGCCCATTTCACGGGCCATCGCAAACGCATTGGCCGGCGTCCGATTGACAATCACCACATCTGCGCCTGCCTGGGTGAGTGCGTACAGGGCGGCCCGTGCCGCACCGCCCGCACCCAGCAGCACCCCTTTCATCCCGTGTGGATCAACGCCGTTGGCCCGCAAGTCATCCATGAACCCGGCGACATCTGTGTTGGTGGCGGCATTGCGCGGCAAAATCAGCGTGTTGGCCGCGCCCACCGCCTGCGCGATGGCGTCCGGGCGGGTATATTGCATTACCGCTCGCTTAAACGGAATGGTCACGTTGAGGCCAATGTAGCCGTGCATCATAAACTGCTTGATGCTCTGGCGCAGCACATCCGGCGGGATAGCGTTGGCGTCGTAGCTCCACTCGTCCATGCCCAGCGCTTTGAACGCGGCGTTGTGCATTACAGGGCTAAGGCTGTGGCCAATCGGCCAGCCGATGACCCCGGCTTTGGTCGGTTTCACGGGGGTGTGTCCCTTCGTATTTCGGTGTCGATCACACATTTGCATGTGATTTTACGGTGAGCAGCGCCGTCATAACAGTGCTAAGCGCTGCACAGCTACACGGCCTTGCTATTCAGGTTAGCGCCCAGCGCTTGCAGCGTCTGGGCAAAACCAGGGAACGAGTCCCCGGCGCATTTGGCATCATCCACGCGGGTTTGGCCGCTGGCCACCAACCCGGCCACCGTCATACTCATGGCAATGCGGTGGTCGTCGTGGCCGTCTACCGTTGCCCCGGTGAGCGCTTGCGGCCCCTCGATAATAAAGCCGTCCTCGGTTTCGGTGATGACCGCGCCCAGCTTGGTGAGTTCAGCCGTCATCACAGCCAGGCGGTCGGTTTCCTTGACGCGCAGTTCCCGCGCATCGCGGACGGTGGTGCGGCCTTCAGCGTGCAGGGCAGCCACCATCATCACCGGGAACTCGTCAATCATCCGCACGACGGTTTCGCCGCCTACGTCGGCCCCCTTGAGGGCGCTGTGCTTGACGTGAATATCGCCCACCGGCTCGCCTGCTTCATTGCCAGTCGCCGTCACCGTGATGTCAGCCCCCATCGCCAGCAGCACATCCAGTAACCCGGTGCGGGTGGCGTTCAGGTTGACGTGCTGAATGGTGAGGTCGCTATCGGGCACGAGGCACGCCGCTACCAGCAAAAACGCCGCCGATGAGAAATCCCCTGGCACGGTCAGGTCAAGCGGTTGCAGCGCCCGCCCCGGTGTGAGGGACACGCGCTTGCCTTCCGTCACGATGTCAGCCCCCATCGCCATGAGCATGTTCTCGGTGTGGTCACGCGCTGGCCCTGGCTGAATCACCGTTGTAACGCCGTCTGCGAACAGCCCGGCCAGCAGCACACAGCTTTTCACCTGAGCGCTGGCCACCGGCATGTCGTATTCAATCCCCTTGAGCGCCGCCGGTTGGATTTCCAGCGGGGCGCGGCCATTATCAGCGGTGATGTCGGCCCCCATCAGTGCCAAAGGGGTCGTAACGCGCTTCATCGGGCGGCGGCGCAGTTGGTCGCTGCCATCCAACACAGATGGGAACGGCTGCCCGGCCATAATGCCCGCCATCAGGCGGATGCCCGTCCCGGCATTCACAAAGTTGAGCGGGCGCGGCGGGGCGCTCATCTGCCCACCTGTGATTTTGAGCGTGTGTTTGTCTTTACGCACGATGGGCACACCCAACGTTTGCACAGCGCTGAGTGTGGCCTCGGTGTCGCCAGCGGGCAGCCACCCACGCACCCACGTTTCACCGTTTGCCAGTGCCCCGAACATCACTGAGCGGTGCGAAATCGACTTATCGCCGGGGACTTCCGCTGCGCCTTTGAGCGCTGCGCCGGGGGTCACCTCAAACTGCACGTTATCTGTTTTAGTGGCCATGACGCCTTCCTTCGTAATGTTCGGCCCAATCCAACCGTGCGGAGCGCACGGGCGTTAAGAAGTCTTGCAATTGCGTGTATTCGCCAGAAATCAGCATGGCTTCTATTTGTGCCAGTTGCACCCGAAACAACGCCAGCAGCCGGGCGACGGCCTGTGTGTTCGTGCTGAGGATGTCGCCCATCATCTTGATGTCACTGCCTGCCAGGCGCGATGTATCTCGAAAGCCGCCCGCTGCCAACTGCCACACATCATCATCGGCATCCGCTTCACGGGCCACCGTCGCCACCAGGCCCATACTCAACAAGTATGGTAAGTGACTGATTGCCGCCACCACCCGGTCATGCCGCTCGGCCTCCATTTCGATAGGAACGGCACCAATCGCGTTGATGAGGGCCAGTGCCCGCAGCTTGGCCGCTGGCGTGGTGCGCCGTGTGGGCGAAAGGACAAACGGGCGATTTGCCCACAGGTCACCATCGCTGGCCGCGACGCCGCTGCGCTCTTTGCCCGTCATCGGGTGGCCGCCTATCGCCTGGATGCCAATGGGCAGGTGCCCCATCGCCTCGCAGATGTCCTGTTTGGTGCTGCCCAGGTCAATCAGCAAGGTGTTATTTCGCAAATACGACCCGATGCGCCGGTTCAGCATCTCCACGATGACGCGCACTGGCGTTGCCAGGATCACCACGTCTGCGTCGTTGACGCCGCGCTTGAGGTCATCAGTGGCCTGGTCTACCACGCCATTGTTAACGGCATAGGCCCGCGTTTGAGGGTCGTTATCCACGCCAGTGATTGTGCCCGCACAGTCGCGCAGGGCCAGCGCCATGCTACCGCCCATCAAGCCCAGGCCCACCACTGCCAAGTGTTCTGCTCGAAAGCCACCTGCTCCTGTTGTCATAAGTCTCTTTCCGTGATAACGCGCCCTATCATGACGCTGAAAGCGCACCCGGTCAAGTTAAGCCAAATCGAAGTGCTCACGACCCTTCCCCATCCCCATTCTGGATATATACGCTGTGATCTGGATAGAAATCGGGCCGCAGGATTTGTGCGTCCCGCATGTAGATGTGCTTGATTTCGTCAATGCCTTTGGTTGTGTTCCAGTGAATCAACACCCGAATGCACATCGGTATCCCCTCACTGACAGCCGCCTCCGAAGCGCCCATCAGCGCCACTCGCGTCCAGCCCATGTCACGGGCCGCTTTTGCCGGGAACGCCGCTGTGAGTTCCGGGGTGGTGGTGAAAAACACACTGGCCACGTCTGCCTCATCAATGCTGTTCGCCGCGACCATCTGCTCTAGCAGACGCCGGGTTGCCTCTAAGATCGCGCCTGATGTGTTGGCCTGCACGGTAATGGCACCGCGTATCCCACGCACTTGCATCATGGTGTTACCTCCTGACCTGTTTTTGCCGGGTGCCCAAATAAAAAAGCGCAGGGCGGGTTGCTCTGCGCTTGGTTTGCTGGTTGATTGTCGCCTGAAGCCCCGAATCGCTCAGGTGACGCGCCCCACAAAGCACCCATATCCCGGTATGTTGCCGTTAAACGTATAATAGGAACAGGTGAGGTTGGCACGCATGGCTGGCGAGTTATTTCGGTTAAGGTCTATCACTGTTTGGGACACTAACACGACTTGTGGGAACGGTCAAACAGTTGGCACAAGTTGATATAGATTACACAGATGCTTTTGTGCGAATTCGCTAATCCAGCGCGTTACGCAGGCTGGCCGCCAACTCACGGACGGCTTCTGGGCCTTCGGCCCCCTTTTTGACCAGCGCACTGCCCACGATAAAGCCGTTCACCAGCCCATTCATAGATCGGGCCTGTTCTGGCGTACTGATGCCGAAGCCCAACACCAGCGGCTTGTTGGTGTGGTCGCGCACACGGGCAATGAACTCCTTCAGGTCGGGGGGCAGGTCGCGGCGTGCCCCGGTAATGCCCGTTACACTTACCACGTAGATGAACCCGCGTGCAGCGTTGGATGCAACCTTGATGCGGCGTTCGTTGCTCGTGGGTGCCAGGAAGAAAATCAGCGCCATGTTGTGCGCCTCACACGCTTGTGCGAACAGGGGCGCTTCTTCGGGCGGCAGGTCCGGGATGATGAACCCGTCAGCCCCGGCGGCTCTGGCATCGGCCACAAACTGATCGGTGCCATAGGCCATCAGCGGGTTAAGGTAGCTAAACATGAACATCGGCTGGGTAACGCCGCGCTCACGCAGCGCTTTGACGCCTTCTAGCGTCTTTTTGACGGTGATGCCGTTTTCCAGGGCGGTTTGGGCAGCCGCTTGCAGCGTCGGCCCGTCTGCCAGCGGGTCGCTAAACGGCACGCCAATCTCGAAGGCATCCACGCCTGCATCTGCCATCGCTGCAATCGCGTTCAAGGAATCGTCATAGGTCGGGTAGCCGAGGGTGTAGTATGGCAAAAAAGCGGCTCGGTTTTCGTTAGCTGTGCGGGTAAACATCGCCTCGACTGCATCCAGGCCCGTGAGGCGGGTGGTTGATTCCGTCATGATTTTTCGTCCTTGATGTGAGAAGTTACTGCTCCACAATATCCTGCGCGAGCGCGGCCAGCCCAGTGTCTATAATCTCGTTGGCCACATCCACGCGCATTTTCCAGTTTGCTGCATCCGCGTCGTATTCGGCGGCGCGTGCCTTTTGTTGTTCCTCGTCAGCCGCTTGATCTTCATAGCGGTCGGCGCTTTCCCAGTCCAACCCGTCCACATGATAGGTGCGGATGTCGAACCCGCCGCGCCGCGCCAGGATGACCCACTCGGCATCTGCGCCGAAGGGCTTTTCTGCACGGGCGTTCGCCACAACAAACTCCGCCGCTCGGATCGAGAACCCCTTCGCCCCGGCAGAAAGATCGACCTTTTCCCGCAAAATGTGTGAAAATACCCGGTTCGCCACCGCTTCCGTTTGGATGAGGGCCTGGGGATGCGTTTGGTAGGCGTGTTCGGTGCGCCCAATCACCAGGCAGTCGTACATTTGCACCCGCTTGACCGTCTGCCGCAGTTCTTCATAGCGTGTTTCCGTCCAGCGCAGCAGCCGGTCCATGTCTGCGTACATCACATGGGAAGCCGACGTGTTTGCAATCACCTTTAATGCCTGCCGCAGCGACTCGCGGCGGCCATCGGGCCAATTGTCCGTGACGTACAACGTCAGCTTATCGAAGTGGCGCAGCGACAGCACCAGCCCCATGTGTGTTGAGGGCGGCATGATAATTACTATGTGCGGAAACAGGTTTTTGAGCTGCGGGTACAGCTTACGCAGGCGTTTGGACTCACCACGCGGGTTCCAGGTTGCGGCCAGGACGACACTCATTTGGACTATGTACGCTCACTTGCTTTACGGGCGTTGGGGGTGGGGCAGCACATTTGCCCCACGTTTGAGTATGGCATGGCTCCGGTTATCGCGCTAGTCGCGGGACAGTTCCGCCATCACCGTGTCCAGGTCTTTATCGCCGCGCCCGCTCATGTTCACCAGAATGATCTGATTTGGCTTCATGTTGGGTGCCCGCTTGAGTGCCTCGGCCAACCCGTGCGAACTTTCCAACGCCGGAATAATCCCCTCCATCTCGCACAACATCTGGAAAGCGTCGAGGGCTTCTTTGTCGGTGGCCAGCGTGTAAAAGGCGCGTTCTTGCTGGCGCAAAAAGGCGTGTTCTGGCCCTACCGACGCATAGTCTAACCCGGCAGAGACGCTGTGTGTGTTCTGAATCTGGCCGTCAGGGGTCTGCATCACGTAAGAGCGCGTGCCCTGTAATACTCCCGGCTTGCCGATGTTCGGGTCTGCAAAGCGGGCCGCGTGCTTACCGCTCAGCACACCGTAGCCGCCTGCTTCCACACCGATGAGGTCTACGTCTACATCATCGCGGAAGGCGTGAAACAGACCTATCGCGTTGCTGCCACCGCCCACACAGGCCACGCACATATCTGGCAAGCGCCCGGCCTGCTCAATGATCTGCTGGCGGGCTTCGTTGCCAATCACACTCTGGAAGTCGCGCACCATCATCGGGTAAGGGTGCGGCCCCAACGCGCTGCCCAAAAGGTAGAACGTATCGCGCACGTTGGTCACCCAGTCGCGCAGCGTTTCGTTAATCGCGTCCTTGAGCGTTTTGGTGCCGCTTTCTACCGGGATGACTTCCGCGCCTAGCAGCTTCATACGAAACACATTAGGCCGCTGACGGGCGATGTCTACGCTGCCCATGTACACATGGCATTCCAGGCCCAGCAGCGCCGCCGCCGTCGCGCTGGCCACACCGTGCTGGCCCGCGCCTGTCTCGGCAATCACACGCTTTTTGCCCATCCGCACAGCCAGCAGCGCCTGGCCAAGCGCATTGTTGATCTTGTGAGCGCCGGTGTGGGCCAGGTCTTCCCGCTTGAGGTAAATTTGCGCGCCGCCCAGGTGATCGCTCAGGCGCTTCATGTGGGTGACGGGGGTTGGGCGGCCTGTGTATGTTTGCTGGAGGTGCATCAGGTTGTTCTGAAATTCGGGGTCGGCCATCGCTTCGCGGTAAGCCACTTCCAGTTCTTCCAGCGCGGGCACCAGCGTTTCTGGCACAAAGCGCCCGCCGAACTCGCCAAAGTAACCGCGCTCATCGGGCACGGTGGATGTACTTATGTTGATGTAAGGGGTGTCTACCATCAGGGTGTCTCCGGTTTTTTCAGGTTTACCATTAAGATCGTGCTATACAAAATTTTTTGCACCAAGCAGGCGCGGCACGTTGCGCCCCTAGCCATTATAGCGGGCGGGTCGGGTGTTCTTCGCTGCCTGGATGAACGCCTTTACGCGATGCGGGTCCTTAACGCCGGGTTCGTCTGGCGGTTCAACGCCGCTGGCCACATCCACGCCCCAGGGGCGGATTTGCCGCACGCGCTCTGCGACGTTTTCTGGCTTGAGGCCGCCCGCCAGCATTAAACGCGGCACCTGTTCTTTGACGGCTAATGCGACCTCGACGCTGGCCTGTTCACCGGTGCCGCCGTACAGCTTGGGGTGATAGGCGTCCAGCAGCAGCGACGGGATGCGTTCGTCGTCAAGGAACGCTTTGCTGTAGTAAGCCGCATCGTCCAGGGCCAGCACCTTGTTCGATGGGCGGATCGCCTTGTAGCCGCGCCCCTTCAGTTCGTGCAGCAGTTCGTCGGATTCTTCACCGCTTAACTGCACAAAATCCAGGTGGGCCACATCCATCACTTCGGCAATGTGGCTGGATGTCGCATTGGCGAACACCCCCACAATCACCGGGCGCTGCTGGCCGAACTCATCGTGCAGGTAACGGCTGATCGTCGCGGCGTGGGCGGGGTCGATGTAGCGTGGTGACGGCGGGTAAAAGTTCAGCCCGATCATATCCGCACCCAACTCAGCGGCTACAGCCGCATCGTCGGGGGTCATCACGCCGCAGATTTTTACGATCACGCTGTCCGCTCCTGGGAACTCATCTCACGTACAGCTTGCGCGATGTCTGACGCTGTGACCAGCCCCTCACCAATCAGAACGGCGTGGGCACCGAGGTTCCCCATTGTACGCACGTCCGCCGGGGATTTCATACCACTCTCTGCAATTAATGTCACGTCGTCTGGCACCATTGCAGCGAGGCGGGCAGTGGTTTGCAAATCCACATCAAACGTCTTCAGGTCACGGTTGTTGATGCCAATCAGGGTCGCGCCCAGCGCCAGCGCCCGCTCCATCTCAGCTTCATGGTGCGTTTCGACCAGTGCGGCCATGCCGAGCTGCGTGATGAGCGTGTGCAGGTCGCGCAGTTGGTCGTCCGTCAGCGCTGCGACGATGAGCAGCACCGCATCTGCACCAGCCGCTCGCGCCTCATACACCTGATACGGGTCCAGCACGAACTCCTTACGCAGCAGTGGGATGTCATCAAATACCGCCCGGATTTGCCGCAGATAGTCAATGTGGCCTTTGAAGAACTGTTCATCCGTGAGTACGGACAGCATCGCGGCCCCGTTTTCGATATAGGTTTGCGCCAATGATACCGGCTCAAACGACTCGATTAGTACGCCCCGACTCGGTGAGGCGTGTTTGACCTCGGCCACCAGCGCGACAGTATCGCGGCGCAGTGCGCCCACCACATCATGCGCCGGACGCGCCCACCGCGCCCGGTGGGCCATCTCAGCGAGGGGCATCTGCCGTTTGGCATGGGCTAACTCATCCAGCTTGTGGGCCAGAATCTTGTCCAGGATGGTATCCGTTTGAACGAAAGCACTCATGATGCCAACTCCTGCGATACGCTGATAAGGTCGTCTAGCTTGGCGACGGCTGCACCCTTGTCGAGGACGGCTTCTGCCAGCCGCATCCCGGTGCCGATGCTGTCTGCCTTGCCTGCAACCAGCAGCGCCGCCCCCGCATTCAGGATGACGACATCTCGCTTGGCCCCACGTATGGAACCGTCCAGCACGCCGCGCAGGATTTGTGCGTTTTGTTCGGGTTCGCCGCCCTTCAAATCAGCAATGCTGGCGGAATCCAGGCCGAGTGCAGTGGGGTCCAGTTCGTAGGTGGTCACCTTGCCATTTCGGTAATGACTGACCGTGTTTGGCCCGGTGTTGGTGAGTTCGTCCAGGCCACCGTAGCCACTGACCACCATCGCATTGACCGCACCGAGTTCACCCAGCACATGGGCCATCAAGTCGGTAAGGTCCCCGCTGAACACACCCATTAGCTGCCGTCTTGCTCCGGCGGGGTTGGTTAATGGCCCCAGAATGTTAAAGATGGTGCGGACGGCCAGTTCCTTGCGCGGCACAGCGACGTGTTTCATGGCCGGGTGCAGCACCCGTGCAAACAGGAAGCCGATACCGACGCGGTTGACGCACTCTCCCACCTGCTCGGGTGCCAGGTCGATATTCACGCCCAGTGCTTCAAGTACGTCGGCACTGCCGCTTTTGCTGGTGGCGGCCCGGTTGCCGTGCTTGGCGACCGGCACACCGGCCCCGGCGGCCACAAACGCTACCGTCGTGCTGATGTTAAACGTCCCGGATTTGTCGCCGCCCGTGCCGCAGGTATCCAGCAGGTCTTCGACAGGATAGTTGGTGGGGACGGTGTGCGCCTTTGCTCGCATGGCCAGGGCGCTGCCCACGATTTCGTCTGGGGTTTCGCCCTTCATGCGGAGCGCCATCAGGTACGCGCCAATCTGGGCGGGCGTGGCCTCGCCAGACATAATCTGCTGCATGACCGCTTCGGCTTCGTCTGTTTGCATGTGACCGAACTTGCCTAGCATGTCAATTGCCCGCTGGATGGTCATTTCAGGCGTGGTTTTGATCTCGTCTGGTTGGGTATTCACTGCCATAAGATTTCTTTTTCCTTTGCGATTCAACTGCTTGTCGTAGCGCTTTGAGGCTGTGCGGTGGTGACTTGCGATGCACCATCCGGTGGCAATTCGCACACAACAGCACAATGCCGTCTACATCAACGAACTGCTCGCCGTCCATTTCGGAGAGGGGTTCGGGGTGGTGCGCTTCGATGTAGCCCGCGCCAATCGTGCCGTACACCTCTTCAAAGCTGATGCCGCATATCTCGCAGCGCAGTTCACCATGTTCGTGAAGATAGCGGCTTTTCGCCTCGTCCGTCAAACGCTGGCTGCGCTGGCGCAGCGTGCGCGTGCGAACAGTTGGCTTGCCTTCAGCGTAGATAAACGTGTCTTCCTCGATGTCCACTTGCTCCACCGCCGCGACACCCTGGCGGCGGTCGGACCATGTGTAGTTGAGCAGCGCCGCGCTGTCGTCGGTAAGCTGGCGCATGTTATACAGCGAAATCGGGTTCAGGCGGCCCTGGCGGTTCAGTCGCAGCCGGTCAGATGGGCTTTGAAAGCGCAGGCTCAACGTTACGGAGAGGTCCGTCAGGTTGATAAGCTGCATTTTCTCTACCGTGCCCGGTTGCGCCGTAACTTGCCAGCGCGGGTTCTTCAACTCGAACTCGTCAAACACCGCGTCACTCTCGGCGGCATCCGTGACGAACCCGGCGACCAGCCGCCCGGCCAGCATCAGGTCACCGCCGCGCACCGTCACCACCCAGATTACATCCCCTGGCTGCACCTTGCCCAGTTGATTGCTCGCCAGGTGATCCAGCCCCGCGCCGTAGTAGTGATATTCGACTTTGCTCAGCTTCCAGTACAGCAGAAAGTGCCTTGCCATATCGGTTGGGTTTCGCAAACGTCATCTAAACATGCCTCCTATCTTACGCGAACGCTTACCTCACGTCAGGGTGCGGTTATTGGCGGGCCGCGCAATGGGTATGGGCAGCACCTACCCGGCGACGGGCACCGATTCCAGAAAATTCTTGAGCATGGTCGGCCCGTCGGGTGTGAGAATGCTTTCCGGGTGGAACTGCACGCCCACAATGGGCAGTTCACGGTGGCGCAGCGCCATGATCTCGCCTGTGTCTGCCGTGGCGGTGACTTCCAGCACAGCCGGGAACGTGTCGCGCTCTACAATCAGGCTGTGGTAGCGCGTGGCCTGGAACGTTGTGGGCACGCCCAAAAACAGCGGATCATGATTGTGCGTGATCTTGCTCGTTTTACCGTGCATCAGGCGGTCATTGCGGATGACCTTACCGCCAAACACCTGCCCAATGGACTGATGCCCCAGGCATACGCCCAGGGTGGGCACCGTCGGGCTAATCTCGCGCAGCACGTCCAGCGAAACGCCCGTGTCGTCCGGGTCGCCGGGGCCGGGTGAAATAACAATGTGCGACGGGGCCATATCTCGGATTTGCTCTAGCGTCACCTCATCGTTGCGGAACACGCATAACTCCGCGCCGAACTCGCCCAACTGCTGCACGATGTTGTAGGTAAAGCTGTCGTAGTTGTCGATGACTAGAATCATGGTTGTTTCTCCCTAGATCAAACCGCGTTCGGCGTAGTCAATCGCAGCATTGAGCGCCCGCGCTTTGTTGTGGCACTCCTCGAATTCGCTGGTCGGGTCACTGTCTGCAACGATGCCCGCCCCGGCCTGTACATAAACCGTATCCCCGCGCATGAACAGCGAGCGAATGGTGATGCAGGTGTCCATGCTGCCGTCGTAGCTGAAGTAACCCACCGCGCCGCCGTAGGTGCCGCGCCGTGTGCCTTCCAGCTCTTCGATGATCTCCATGGCGCGGACTTTAGGCGCACCGCTCAGCGTGCCCGCCGGGAACGTGGCCCGCAGCAAGTCGAAGGCGTCCATGTCGTCGCGCAGTTGGCCCATCACCCGGCTGACGATGTGCATCACATGCGAGTAGCGTTCCACGTACATCATGGCGGGCACGCTCACCGTGCCGTATTTGCACACGCGGCCCAGGTCGTTGCGGCCCAAATCCACCAGCATGACGTGTTCGGCGCGTTCCTTCTCATCGCTGAGCAGTTCCTCGGCCAGCGCATCGTCTGCTTCAGCGGTGGCACCACGCTTGCGCGTCCCGGCAATGGGGCGGTTCTCGGCAACGCCGTTTTCCACGCGCACCATCATCTCTGGTGATGCGCCAACCAGCACGAAGTCATCCGCGAAGTTGAGGAAAAACATATATGGTGAGGGGTTGGTGGCCCGCAGCGCCCGGTAGATGGCCAGCGGCGGCGCACTCGTCTGCCGCTCAAAGCGCTGTGACAGCACAACCTGGAAGGCGTCTCCGGCGGCGATGTACGCTTTGGCGGCCCGCACCGCGTTTTCGTACTCGGCCTGCGTCATGTTGGAGCGGGGCGCATCGCCCATGACGTACTCTGCCGCCGGGATGTTTGGGAGGGGGTGGCGCAGTGCCTCGATGATCGTGTCAATGCGGGTCAGGGCGTCATCATAGGCGGCGTCAATATCGCCGTGATTGCGAGCGTTGGCCAGGACGGTGATCTGGTGTTTGGCGTGGTCAAAGATGACAAGTGTATCTGGCAGCATAAACGCCGCTTCGGGCACGTCAACGTCAGGGGTGGCAGTGGCGGGCAGCCGCTCGAAGTGGCGCACTACATCATAGCTGATGTAGCCCACTGCCCCGCCAATAAAGCGCGGCAGGTTCGGCGGAATTACGGGCTGGGCATCGCGGAAGGTGGCCTTAACGACGTGGAGTGGGTCTTCGCCGTTGGCAAGGGGGCGGGTGGTCGTCTCACCGTCCAGGGTGAGCGTAACCTGACCGTTATTGAAAATGGCGATCCCACGCGGGTTCACACCCAGGAAGGAATAACGCCCGACCTGTTCGCCGCCCTCCACGCTTTCTAGCATGAAGGCGGTGTTTCCGGTTTGGCTGAGCTTGAGGTACACCGACACCGGTGTTTCCAGGTCGGCCAGCAGTGTGCGGTAGACGGGCACAAGGTCGCCCCGTTGGAACAAGGCTTCGACTTCAGAGCGGCTTGGGCTGGCCAGCGCACTCCCCTGAACAATTGCTGGCGAAAACGCCATCGTGCAAACTCCTCTGTTGTGACTGACACACGAAAACAAAAATCCCCTCATCCAATACAAGGACGAGGGGGATAAGTCTCGCGGTGCCACCTTGTTTCGCACGCCAACAACGGGCGGGCGCTCTCGGTGCGTACAGGGCTTTGACGCCGAATACGCTGCGCCGTGATAACGGTGCGCTGCCGGCAGGGGCTACTGGCCTGGGCTTTCGCCGCCGCAACTCGTCGGGCCATTCCGCACCCGCCGATGTACCACCTTCACAGCAACTGGTGGCTCTCTGAACATGGCGATGGTGTGTACTCTTCCGAGTCTACGTTGTTGCAAGGAGTATGCTTTTGTGTTTGTGAACAACAGGTTAGACGTAATTAAAAGGCATGTCAAGTGATGGTTGGCATTTGGCACAGCGTCTTGGTCAGGTGCTATGCCCCACGTAAGTTGCCCGTAGCAAAAGCCGCCGCACCCCGTAGAATGATGCGCTCAGTTTGGGCAGTGTGGAGTTTGGCGTGAGTTCGATTCAGCGAATGGGCGGCGTGTGGGTGTACCTGCTGCTGGCGGGGTTGCTGTTGGCGATGTACACAGCAATGGCGGCCATCGGCTTTGACCTGGGGCTGTTTGGCGACGTGCTGGGGCACATCTACCGCTTTGAAACGCTGGGCATTCGCGGTGGCATGAACTGGCTCGTCACCGAACACTGGGAGCGGCACCTGGCGGGTGGGTTGGCGCTGGCCCCGGTGCAGGTGCTGTTCCCAGAAAACGCCCCGATGTGGTATGCCGTGTCGTTTGCGTTCCACTTCCTGAATGCGCTGCTGTTCTTCACCTTCCTGGATGACTGGCTGCGTGGGCACTACCGCCCAATGACGCTGTTGGCGGCACTGTTTTTTGCCATTGACCCGCTGGCCATCGTTTATCACTTTGAATTTGCCACCGGGACGCGCTTCAGGGCGCTGGCATTCACGTTTATCAGCCTGTGGGCGTATTTGCGCTATGTGCGCGGCAACCGGGATAGCCTGCTGCTGTACAACGTTTCGCTGTTTAGTTTTGCGCTGGGCAGCGCCATCTACGAACAGGCGATTTTCTTTTTTTTGCTGCATCCTATCATCGCCTGGGCGGAAGACCGAGGCAAACCCGTGCAGGCACCACTGTGGCGCTACGGCTGGCGCTTAGGCGTGGAGTTGGTGCCGTTCGGGTTGTTTGTGCTGGCCTATGTGTACCTGCTGGATGTGTTGTTCATTTCGTCTAATGCAGAAACATCGGTGGGGTATATTCTGAGGCAGTTTGGCGCGGCATTTAACCTGTACTTCAATCCGCTGGTGGTGTTCGAGCGGCTGTTGGAGGCGTGGCGCGGCGCATGGCTGCTGCTGGGTGTGGGGATAGCCGCGCCCGTCGCCGTGTTTGTGTGGGGGTGGCGGGCACGTCACCGCGTGGAGCGAGTCCCGTTTACCTACCTGACGCTGCTGGTGTTCAGTGCGGGGATGGCTTTCCTGGCAGTGGCGGCAATCGCGCCAACGGACTTTCGCATCTGGGGAGACGCCCGCACGCTGTACGGCATGTCGCCGGGGGCGGTGCTGCTCACACTGGTGCTGGTAGATGCTTTGCTCAGCCGGGTGCCGGGGAAGCACATCACCAATGGGGTGTACGCTGTGTTTGCCGGGGTATTCATTGCCTCCGGGGTGATGACGTTCTTTCAGGTGCAGCTCCACTACCGTGACCGGGAAATCGCCCGTGAAAGCGTGCGCCAGGCCGTCTATGCAGCCCTGCCAGAACTCCATGAGGATGTGCTGCCCTACTTCATTCTAGTGACAGACCGTCACCCGTCTGATGAACTGTGGCTGTACTCGCAAAGCTGGAACTTCCCGTTTACGTTTGACCTCATCTACAACACGGAAGGCATTCTGGCAGACGCGGTGTACTACGACATCGACCTGCCGCCGGAAACGTCCACTCAGCATATCATTGCTACCGAGCAGGGGATACTGTCGCCTATACGGCAGGGGCAGTACATCGACCCGGCGCGGTTGGTCGTGATTGAATACGACAGCGAAACCGAAACCGCGACGGTGCTTGAAGAAGTGCCCCCGGATGTGCTGGCCGAGGGTAACTTCCATGAGGAAGTGCCGTTTGAGTGGACAACCAACCCGGCCTATCTGGAATAAACCGTGATCTAACTGTTCTTTTGAACCGTCATGAGCTACAATAGACCCGAACAAACGGGCGTATTTCGGTCAAAGAGCAGGATAATACAGTGAGCCTTTCCAACGAACAAATTGCCGACATCTTCGACGCCAGCGCGGATATGCTGGAAATCCAGGGGGAAAGCGTGCATCGCTACCTGTCATACCGGCGGGCTGCTGAAACCATCCGTGAACTGCCGCGTTCCCTGGAGGCCATCCACAAAGAGGGCGGCCTGACGGAAATTAGCGGCATTGGCAAAACCCTGGCCGATAAAATTCAGGAACTGCTGGAAACCGGCCAGCTTGCGTTTTACGAGCGGCTCAAGCAGGCAGTGCCCGCAGGCGTGGTGGAGATGCTGCGAATCAACGGGGTTGGCCCCAAAAAAGCGGCGTTGTTTTGGAAGGAACTGGACCTGACCAGCGTTGACGCACTCAAGCAGGCCGCGCAGGCCGGTAAACTGCAAAAGCTGAGCGGCATGGGCAAAAAGTCTGAGGCGAAGATACTTCAGGGCATCGAATCACTGGAACGCCAGAAAACCGGGCGCACTCCACTGGCTGATGCACAACCGCTGGCTGAAATCATCCTTAACCGCCTGCTGGATATGCCCCAAGTCGAACGGGGTGAGATGGCGGGCAGCATCCGGCGGGCGCGGCCCACCATTGGCGATGTTGACCTGCTGGTGGCCAGTGATGACCCGGCACCGATTATGCAGGCGTTTGTTGATATGCCCGAAGTAGAGCAAGTGCTAGGGCATGGGGAAACGAAAAGCTCTGTGCTGCTCAAAAGCGGCTTGCAGGTGGATTTGCGCGTGCTGGCCCGTGAGCGCTTCGGCACCGCCCTGCAATACTTCACCGGCAGCCAGCATCACAACATCCGCGTGCGGGAAATTGCGCTGGAAGCAGGCTACAGCCTGAACGAAAACGCGCTCACGCCGGTGGATGAAAACGGTGAGCTGCTGCACGACAAGGCCGTGCTGTGCGAAACCGAACAGCAGGTGTACGCAACCATCGGCCTGCCCTACATCCCGCCGGAACTGCGCGAAAACCGGGGCGAAATCGAAGCGGCGCAGCGGGGCGAACTGCCCAACTTGATTACCCTGGCAGACATCCGCGCTGATTTACACATGCACACCACCTGGAGCGACGGCAAACTGAGTGTGCGGCAAATGGCCGAAGCAGCACGTAAACGGGGCCGCGAGTACATCGTGATTACCGATCACTCCCGCAGTTTGGGCGTGGCCAACGGGCTGAGCATCGAGCGGCTGATGCAGCAGCAGGCAGAGGTGCGCCAGGTCAACGACGAGATGGGCGATGACTTCCATGTGTTTCACGGCACCGAGATGGACATTAACGCCGACGGCACGCTGGACTACCCCGATGATGTGCTGGCCAAGCTGGACTTTGTGGTGGCCTCGCTGCACGTTGGCCTGACGCAAGACCGTGACACGCTTATGCAGCGCATTTTGACAGCCATCAACAACCCACACGTTGACCTGATCGGGCATCCGCGTGGGCAGTTGATTGGCAGGCGTGAACCCGCCGACCTGGACATGGACGCCGTGTTCGCGGCAGCAGCCAAAAGCGGCGTTGCGTTGGAGATCAACGCCAACCCGATGCGCCTGGACATGGAAGCCCGATACGCCCGCCGCGCTGCTGAGATGGGCGTCCTGATTGCGATTGACACCGACGCCCACACTGACGCGCAAATGGACCTGCTGGGATACGGCGTTCGCACGGCGCGGCGCGGCTGGGTGGAACCCGCGTGCGTCATCAATACCTGGCCGATTAATACGTTCCTGGAGTGGGTGCGGGCGCGTGGCAATCCGTAGGGAAGCGTTTCAGCGCGTCTGCCACAACATGGGCTACAATATGAGGTGGAACCGATTGCGAAGCTAACGCGACGAAAGCTATGAGCGACCCACACCCTGAGTCCACACCCTCACACAGCGAAGACACCCGAATGCTGTCTTCCACCAAGCCGATGCCCCATGTTGAGCCGCGTACACGCAGCGCCCGCCGCCGGATGCAGCGCAACACGTCCTTTGTGCCGCCGTTATGGTCGCTGGCATTAATGCTGATGGGCGTGGCGTGTGTATCCGGTGGGGTGGTGGTGGGCATCTGGCTGCTGCGGGCGGAAATGCCCCCACAAAGCGATCCCATCGTGATTGTCGTCACGTCGGACATTACCGCAACGCCCGCCCCTGCGCCGAGTGCTTTTCCGTCGAACACGCCAGCTTTCAGTGGTGGGGTGAGCATCCCGCTGCCCACGTTTGAACTGGAAGGGCCAACGCTGCCGCCTGTGATACTTACGCCCACGCCGGATGTCGTCTCGGTTGGGCGCACGGTAGAAGTGGTCAACGTGGGTGAGAACGGCCTGAACGTGCGTGTGGCTCCTGGCACTGACCAGACGATTCAGTTCACAGCGGCGGAAAACACGTTTCTCGACATTATCGACGGTCCCCAGGACATCCGTGAGGACGGTTTTACCTGGTGGCGCGTCCGCGACCCGTTTAGCGGCCAGGAAGGGTGGGCCGTCGAACTGTATATGGAGGTTCAACCTGAAAGCCAATGACCGATAACACCCCATCCCAAACGCTGGAAGCGCGGGCGCTGAACCTGCGTAACCAACTGAATTACCACAGCTACCGCTACTACACGCTCAGTGATCCGACTATCACAGACAGCGAGTATGACGCGCTGTTCAACGAACTCAAGGCATTAGAAGCCGAACACCCCGACCTCATCACGCCGGATTCGCCCACGCAGCGCACCGGCAATGACCTATCCGGCGAGTTCAGCAAGGTTAAGCACCCAGCGCCCATTTTGAGCCTTGCGAATGCCTACAACGATGCGGATTTGCAGGCGTGGGAGGAACGTAACCTCAAGCTGCTGCCGGAGGGTACCCAACTCGACTACACGCTGGAACCCAAATTGGACGGCCTGACCATTGTGCTAACGTATGAAAACGGCGTGCTGGTACAGGCGGCGACACGCGGCAACGGGGACGTGGGCGATGATGTGACACCGAACATCCGTACTGTTAACAGCGTGCCGCTGCGCGTTCCGGTTGACCCGGACGGCCCCAACGCACCGGAGCGGCTGGTGGTGCGCGGTGAAGTGCTGTTCTTGCTCAAGGACTTTGAGCAGCTTAACAAAGAGAAAATTGCCAATGGCGAAAACCCGTTCATCAACCCGCGCAACGCCGCCTCCGGCACGCTCAAGCAGAAGGACTCCCGTATTACCGCAGCCCGCCCGCTGACCGCGTTCTTCTACGATGTGGTTGACATGGCCGGGAATACCTGTGATAAACGCAGCGACATGTTGGGACATATGCGCGATTTGGGGTTCATTCTGGCCCCGGACATCGCAACTTACCCCAATCTGGAGGCAGTTATCGAACAAATCCCGAAGTGGGAAGACCGCCGCGACAACCTCGACTACGAGATTGATGGCCTGGTGGTGAAGGTTAACAACATGCGCTTTTACCGGGAGCTTGGCGTGGTGGGCAAAGACCCACGCGGCGCGATTGCCTACAAGTACCCGGCGAAAGAAGCTACCACTGCCCTGCTTGATGTTACAGTGAGTGTGGGGCGAACCGGGCGCGTGGTGCCTAACGCCGTGCTAGAACCTGTGTTCTTATCTGGCGTGACGGTGAGCAGCGCCACGCTGCACAACTATGACTTTGTGAAGGAACACGACATCCGCATCGGTGACCGGGTGATGGTCAAGCGCAGCGGGGATGTGATTCCGTATGTCATCGGGCCAGTGCCGGGGTCGCGCAGCGGCGATGAAATCCCCATTCAGCCGCCGGAGCGCTGCCCGTTCTGTGATACGCCCATCGTCAAGAAGGACGAGGACGCGGTGGACTACCACTGCCCCAATGCGGACTGCCCGGAGCGCGTCTACCGCCAGATTGAGTGGTTTGTGTCTCGCGCTGGCCTGGACATCGAAGGGCTGGGCGAGCAGACGGTTAAAGTGCTGTTGGACGAGGGCCTGATTGCAGACGAGGGCGACATTTTCTACTTGCGAAAAGAGCAGCTTTTGCCGCTGGAGCGCTTCGCAGAGAAAAAGGTAGACAACTTGCTCAAATCGGTTGAGGCCGCCAAACAGCGCCCGCTCGCACAAATCCTCACGGCGCTAGGGATTGAAGGCGTAGGCGGGACTGTGGCGGCGCTGCTGGTGTCCTACTTTTCATCATTAGACGCGCTGCGCTTAGCGACAGTTGAGCAGCTAGAAGAGATCGACGGCATCGGCCCCAAAATTGCCCGTAACGTGGTGGAGTGGTTCGCGCAGGATCACAGCCAGCGTGTGCTGCAAAAAATGAAAGACGGGGGCGTCCGGTGGCAAGCCGAACAGCAGCAGCTTACCAGCACCGTGCTGGACGGCCTCAAGTTTGTGCTGACGGGCACCCTGCCCACCCTCACCCGCGACGAAGCGGGCGCGTTGATTGAAGCGCACGGTGGGCGCGTGACCAGCAGCGTCAGCAAAAAAACGAACTATCTGGTAGCGGGCGAATCCGCTGGCAGCAAACTGACCAAGGCCGAAAAACTTGGCATCCCCGTGCTGAGCGAGGACGGCCTGCACGATTTAATCGCCAATGGCGGCAAGCCCGCCGCAACTAAGGACCCCACAGCCGTATGAGCGAAGGCATCATCGTCATCAAAAAGGGCAAAGAAAAGCCCATCGAAAACCAGCACCCCTGGATATTCTCCGGGTCAGTGCAGCGCATTGACAACGACCCACAGCCGGGGGACATTGTGCAGGTGGTCAACGCACGCGGGGACTTCCTCGCACGCGGCTACTACAACCCTACCTCACAGATCAATGTGCGCGTGTTGACGTGGCAGGACGAACCCGTTGACGCGGACTGGTGGCGCAAGATGCTGCGCCGCGCCATCGCCGCCCGCCTGCCGCATCAAGAGACGTTCGGTGAAGGCGAATACAACGCGGTGCGCCTCGTCAATGCGGAAAGCGACTACCTGCCCGGCCTCGTTGTGGACCGCTATGGCAACTGGCTGGTGCTGCAATCACTCACGCTGGGCATTGATGTTCGCAAGCACGAGATTGCCGACATCCTGGCAGACATGTTGCAGCCGGACGGCATCTACGAGCGCAGCGACGTAGACGTGCGCCAGAAAGAGGGCCTCAAGGATGAGACGGGGCCGCTGTGGGGCGACGAGCCACCGGAGTACGTTGAAATCGAGGAGAATACGCTGCGCTTCCCGGTAGACATCCGCAATGGGCACAAAACCGGCTTCTACCTCGACCAGCGTGAGAACCGGGGTTGGCTGCACGACCTGCTTTACTTTGACACAGACGAGCAGGAAGACGACGAGCGCCGTGTGCTAAATGTGTTCAGCTACACAGGCGGTTTCGGCCTATACGCACTGGCCGCAGGCGTGCCACAGGTGGTCAACGTGGATTCGTCTGTGCCCGCGCTGGAAATCGCAGCGCAAACCGTGAGCGCCAATGACTTCCCGCCGGAGCGGGCGCAGTTTGTCGCCAGGGATGCGTTCGAGGTGCTGCGCGAGGCCGCTGCCAACAAGGATTTGTACGACGTGGTGATCTTAGACCCGCCCAAGTTCGCGCAGAGCAAAAAACAGGTCGAGGGGGCCACTCGCGGCTACAAAGACCTGAACCTGCACGCCTTCAAGATTATCAAGCCGGGGGGCTACCTGTTCACCTTCAGTTGCAGTGGTGCCATCAGCCGCGACCTGTTTCAGAAAGTGGTCTTCGGTGCGCTGGCAGACAGCGGCAGGCAGGCGCAAATCGTGCGGCAGCTCGGCAGCGGCGACGATCACCCGGTGGCGCTGACGTTTCCAGAGGGCGAGTACCTCAAGGGGATGATTTGCCGGGTGTGGTAAAACCAGCAGTTTAGCCCGTGAACAGCGCGTGAACTTCACCCAGTCGCTCCGCATCCAGCAGGCTTAACAGGCGATGCTGTGCTGCCAATACGCCGTCCGCCGCGCATAGGTTCATGGCATCACGATAGGCAGTCAGGACAGGGTTCACCGGGGTATCGCGCAGGGATGCCAGCCCCGCCAGCGCCAGTGCCCGCGCATAGCGCGTCTGATATAACCCTGGTGACAGATTCAACAAGCGATCTGCACTGGTAACCGCCTGCTCAAACGCGCTGACGGCTTCAGCGGTGCGGCCAAGCTGGGCCAGCGCAATACCATGCACAGCCCACACAAAATGCTGATTGGCGGGCACCTCATAGCGGACGGCATCAGCGGCGACGGCCTCGGCTTCGCCAGGGCGGCCCGCCAGCAGCAGCACGGTCGCCAGGTAGCCGCCCTTATAGCTTTTTTCGTTGAGGCTGTTTGTTTGCTGGGCAATGGAAAGCGACTCGCGCAGGTTGGCAATAGCCGCATCATAATGGCCCTGGGCAGCCTGAATCATGCCACTGTCGCCCACATTCATGCCAATGCGGTGCAGTTGGTTATCCACCTCACCGAAGATGGCAAAAGCCGCTTGAAGGTACTGCAATCCCTGCTCATAGCTGCCCATCAAATAGCTAACCCACCCCATCCCGCTCAGGCTGTCCCCCTCGCCGTGACGGTCGTTAATCTCGCGGAAGATGTTAAGCGCGTTTTCCCAGTAGCGCACCGCCTCGGCAAACTGGCCCGTGTCGTAGTGCGTCCACGCTATGCCGCTGACTGCTGTTGCCATATGCTGGCCGTCCCCGGCGGTGCTGGCCAGTATATATGCCCGCTCATAGCTCTGGATCGCTGCTTGCAGCCGCCCGATGCGCCGCAGCGCTTCTCCCTGACGCAGCAGCACCCGCCGCTGTACAGCCGGGTCATGGACTGCGTCGGCCATCTGGGCGTAGGGGTCGGCCAGTTCGGTATAATTGCCCCAGATTGCCAGGTAGCGCTCATCGAGTTGGAGCAGGTCGCGGGCGGCGGTGTCATAGTCGCCTGCCTGCACCCGGTGATAGACCGCGCTGAGGGCGTCCCCCAGGTCAGTGATGGTGGTTGGCTGGCTGGGGGATTGCGCGTCGTACAGCGCGGCAATCCGCTGGTGCAGGCGACTTCGTTCGGCCACTGGAACGCGCTCATGGCAGTAGGCCTGGTCAATCGGATGCATGGAAATGGTCTGGTTGGTTGGGTTATAGTGCAAAAAGTAGGCGCGAATCAGGCGGTTGAGGATGGGCTTGAGCGCCTCACCGCCCAGTTCAGGCTGGGCGAACATCTGCAACATGCTTACCGGGATGGCCCTGTCAAACAGCGATGCCAACTCCATGACGTGTACCGATTCTTCCCCTAAGCGCTCAATCGTCTCACCGATGAACAGGTCGCCCAGTTCTTCGGCCAGCAGCGCTTCTTCATCCAGTAAATCGGACGGGGCCATGAGCGGGGTTTCTAACAGGATGCCCGCCACCGCTTCCAGCGCACGGGGTAGGCCATGCGTCCGCTTGACCAGTTCGCGCAGCACTGCGTCGGGGGCGTCGCGCAGGCCCGCATAGCCGTCCGGGTCGCTGCGCTGTAAAAAGGCTACGCCGTCGTCCAGGTCTAAGCCGCCCTCCAGTGCGATCACTCGTTCCCAGTGCTTGACGGTGCGCGGTAGGTTGAGCGGGTAGCGGCTCGTGACCAGAATACGGAGCGTGCTGCCCTGTTCCAGCACGGCACGTAAGAATGTGGCCATCTCATCGTCGTTAACGGCGTAGGTGGCCGGGTCTTGCAGGGGTTCCAGGTTATCCAGCAGCAGGATGTAGTCACCATCGCGCAACCTGTCTAGCAGATGGGTGACGCGGTGAATCACGGGCTGCTGTTCGGGTGTTGTGCTGGATGGTGTGCCTAACAGTCTGGCAAAGTCTGTTAGCACGCGGCTAAGGGTAATGCCTGTGCTGGCCGCACCCAGCAGCACCATGCCGTCGAAGTCACCGCTTTGCTGAAGGTCACTCAAGGCGCGGCTGACGAGCGCCGTTTTGCCAACACCCGCCCGCCCATAGATGCCAATCAGACGGGTGTTGGCCCGCAGCAGGTCTTTGAGTTGGGTAAGCTGCGCCTCGCGGCCTACAAAGCGCTCATCAACGTGCTGCGGCAGCGGGTTGACGGCGGTGAGCGGCTGGGGGGCGGGTTCGGGGACTGCCGGGGCGGCTTCCTTTGGCGGCAGCGGGTTGTCTGGGGCGTCATAGCTGAAGCGATAGCCCAACCCCGCCTCGGTAACGATATACTGTGGGTGGGCGGCGTTGTCTTCCAGCTTGCGCCGCAAACGGCTGACGTAAGTGTGAACGTAGTCGTTTTCGGTGGTGTACTCGTCGCCCCACACGCGCCGCAGCAGCGCCCGATGTGTGAGTACCTGATTGGGGTGGCTGGTGAACTCACGCAGCAGCGCCCACTCCGTCGGCGTCAGCCGAAGCGGTTCCCCGGCTTTGGTCAGGCGATAGGCGGCAGGTTCGATTTCCAGGTTGCCGATTTGAATCGTATCAGGCGTCATGGGTAAAGCTCGTTTTCGCAAAAAAAGT
>DAOTTY010000039.1:0-12919 GCA_034437575.1 Anaerolineae bacterium
GAAAGGGAGCAAGCACAGGGTCCACCAGGGTCTTTGAAAGTCCCCTCGCCCCTTGTGGGAGAGGGGATTTAGGGGTGAGGGGTGGAGAATCTCTAACTAGCAATCACGGTATATCTATGCTTTATGGAAAAGTGCGATAGATGTTGCAGATGTTGTTGGCGAATCAAGCCCTCACCCAACCGTCCCTGCGGGACTTCAAAAAACGGCTTTCTCCCCTTCTCCCAGCGCAGCGTTCGGAAGAAGGGGCTGGGGGATGAGGGCGAAACAGCAGGAAAATCAATTGACCAACAGCATCTGTTGCATGGGTGGCACCCCAAAAAGGCGTATGGTTTCAAACGAACCTCCCCCTTGCTCGCTGCGCTCACTGTCCCCTTTCCCTGGGGGGTAAACCCGAAGATTGGGCAGGGGTGAGGTTGGCGCGTAAGTCATAAGCATCTATGTTTACTTTTCCATTAATTTATAGGTTAACCTATTTCTGGTCGCCCTAACCTGGGAAATTGGTACCGACCAGGGCTATTGCAAAGGCAAATTTTCACGTTGCGGGGATGCTGCCCCCGCACCCCTGCAAAGGGTTGGCACCCTTTGAACCCGTGTTTTTATTCACTTTTTCAAAAAAGTGACGGGGTTGGGCAGCGCCCAATGATGAGTCCTGCAATTTTGCAAAAGTCCTGCTGAAATACACCCGGTGCTTGCCAGCCGCGCCAATTGCGGGTAAACTTACGAACGACTTCAGATAAGTCTGTTAACGGAAAAATGTCGGAAGACGTTACCCCGCCTAAACGCGGTTTAATCACCGCCAACTGCATAGCCCACTCCCTGCCGAACGTTGCAGCCGTCTCGCTGTATAGACGTTCGGTTTTTGCTTTTATGGGCCGGGGGCGTGTTCCCAAACATACAGGAAAGGTATCTTGGACGAGTCCAGTTTATTGAGCCTCGGCATTCTTGTCGCGCTCTTCCCCATCTATATGTTAGTCACCCTGGCCACGTCGGCCATTCTGAATCGCCCTACCGGCGACAAAGATGCAATCGACTATCGGCGTTTGACCCTCACACAGCAGCTTCTATCAACATTGTTCTTGTTCGCAATGGCCCTGGCCGCACAGCGCGGGCTGATAGCCCCCCTCGAAGCGGCCATCGGGAACACATGGCTGGCTTATGCCATCGTTATGCTGCCGCTGGCAGGGCTGGTTCTGGCTTTGGCGGAGTACGTCCCGCGTGCTGTCGGCGTCAAATACTCCGGTCAAATAGGGTTAGGAGGGCAAATACTGCTAGCCCCGTTGCAGTGGGCGCTCATTCCGCTGTCCGTATCTGTGCGCTGGCTCAGCGAATCGCTGGTCAAGTTGATGGGCATCACCGAAGTGACAAATTCCATCACGGAAGAAGAGTTGCTCACGCTGATTGACAACGGCGACCAACTCGAAGAAGACGAGCGCAAGATGCTCCACTCCGTGCTGGAACTGGATAAAACCACCGTTACCGAAATGATGGTGCCGCGCATCGACATCATTGCTGTGGAAAAAGGCACCTCCGTTGCACAGGCGCGTAAGGTCTTTTTGGAAAGCGGCCACTCCCGAATGCCCGTCTACGATGACAACATCGACAACATCGTCGGGCTGGTGTACGTCAAAGACCTGCTGGACGTGTGGCACAACGGGCACACGGTTGTCAGTTCGGTTGAGGAAATCATGCGGCAGGCGCACTTTGTGCCGGAAGACATGACCGCCGACCAACTGCTGCAAGAGTTCCAACGGCAGAAGATTCACATGGCCATCGTCATTGAGGAATACGGCGGCACAGGCGGCCTGGTCACGCTGGAAAACCTGCTGGAAGAAATCGTGGGCGACATTCAGGACGAGTACGACGAAAACGAGGCGGTGGAAATCTTACGGATCACAGACACCGAATATCGCGTCGATGCCGGGATGATGCTGGACGACTTCAACGACACGCTGAAAGTAGAACTCACCGACGAAGATGTAGACACGCTTGGCGGCTTTATCTTTGGCACGCTAGGGCGCGTGCCCGAAGAAGGCGAGGTCATCCGCACGGAAGAAGTGGAACTGCGTGTGTTAAGCGTGGAAGGCCGCCGCATCCGTGAAGTGTATGTGACCAAACTTCAACCGGGGGCCAGCGGTGATGCGCCCCCGGAGGCCGACACGCCCGAATCAGAGGCATCCGAAACCCACAGCCTCGCCTCTTGACTGCGGGGCGCACGGCTGCGCCGCACCACATAACGCCTGTGCTTTAACGACTCAGGTACTTGGCTGAATTCCCCCATCCCCTAGCCCCTTACCCCCAAAATGAGGGAAGGGGAACACCGCCGAAGGCGGCACAAACCCCTCCCTCCCGCCGCGTAGCGGCGATAGTGGGGGCGGGGTGGCGGCGAAGCCGTCGGGGGGCAAGCTGAGTCGTTACGTTCGCAAATCAATTGCAAAGTTGGGCGGATTTATCGGGCGCAAGCCAGACGGGGCGTCAAGACGCTGTGGCGCGGGTGGCAACCACTAAAGGACATTACACCGGCAGCGGCTGCCATACAAATGCCCCATCATCGTGCCGGACGTGACCCAATCCGGGAAACGGCAGGTGATAGAACAGGGTCAGCAGTTTTTCGTCGGCGGCGCGGCCCAGCAGGCGCTCACGGGTTTCGGCAGCAAGCGTTTTCTCCGCGTCGAACTTAATCGACCAATCCGGGTGAGCAAACTGTATAGGCGAGTGCAGCGTATCAACCGCGTGCAGCAAGGACTGCTCTTTGGACTGAACCATTACGCCGATGTGACCGGGCGTGTGCCCCATTGCCGATACGGCCTGCACCCCCGGCGCAATCAGCGTATTGGTGTTGATCTTCTTGATGTGCGGTTCCAGGCGGCGCAGGCGGTCATAGGTGGTTTTGCCAAAGTCGCCCATGCTTTTAAGCAGGTCGGTGTTAGCCCAGTAATTCCACTCGGCATGGGTGACGTAGTAGCTGGCATTCGGGTAGGTAAAGTCCATATTCGGGCCAGTGAACAGCCCGCCGATATGGTCACCGTGCAAGTGGGTGATGACCACAAAGTTAATCTGCCCCGGCGACGTGCCCGCGTCCAGCAGGCGGTCAGCCAATAGGCCCGTATCAGGTTGCTCGTCGCGTGGGTTGCCCCCGTCTATCAAAATGACCTGATCGCCCGCCCGAACCAGCAGCGGGTTGATGCCCCAGGGGATGCTGGCGGGGTGCTGTTCGGCATCCTGCACGGCCTGGCGCAACTCCGCTTCCGGGATGTGGGGGAAGCGACCCTGTAAGCGCTCAAAGTCGATGGGGGGTGCGCCGTCGTCAATCACGGTGCATTCAATATCGCCAATGGTGAGGGAGTAAGTGATTTTGGACATAACGGCTTCCGGCATGTGATGGGTCAACTGTCGGTGAGGATAGCGGATTGGGGCACGGCACGCCATGCCCCGATTGCTGAAGCGCTAGTTCCAGGCGGTGCCACCGCCACGCGGGTCGTAGCGGTCTAGCGGGTGCGGGCGGCTGCCCCGGCCACCACCACCACCGCCCCCACTCATCAGGCGGCGGGCTTTGTTCACGTCTGTTTCGTGCTTCAGCAGCACCGTGAGCGTGTTTTCCAGCGTTTCTTTGTCCAGGCGGTCGGCATTCAGCATGACCAGCGCCTTCGCCCAGTCAATCGTTTCACTCACGCTCGGCTGCTTCTTCAGGTCCAGGTCGCGCAGGCTTTGCACCAGTTCCACCGCCTGCTGCGCCAGCTTATCGCCCAGTTCGGGCACGGCCTGCTTAACGATGAGCAGTTCGCGGTCATATGTCGGGTAGTCCACGAACAGGTACAGGGCACGGCGCTTGAGCGCTTCGGAGAGTTCGCGGGTGTTGTTGCTCGTCAGGAAAACGACAGGTCTGTGCCGGGCGACAATCGTGCCGATTTCAGGGATAGATACCTGGAAGTCGCTGAGGATTTCCAGCAAAAACGCCTCAAACTCAGCGTCGGCGCGGTCAATTTCGTCAATCAGCAGCACCACCGGCTCATCCAGGGTGATGGCACGCAGCAGCGGGCGGGCCAGCAAAAAGCGCTCACTGAAGAAGGCGTCTTCCTGTTCACCCAGCATCTCGGCGGCTTCTTGCAAGCTGCCCGCCTGGGCCATCAAATCGCTCAGCTTGTCACGCAAAAGCTGCGTGTAAAGCATCTGCTTGGCATATTCCCACTCATACAGGGCCTTGCTTTCGTCCAGGCCCTCATAACACTGCAAACGGATGAGCGTGCGGCCTGTGGCCTTGCTCCAGGCTTTGGCGAGTTCGGTTTTGCCCACCCCGGCGGGGCCTTCGGCCAGCAGCGGCTTACCGAGCTTGTCTGCGAGATAGACCACCGTCGAAATTTCGTCGGTCGCAATGTACTGCTGAGCGGCGAGAAGGTCTTTCACCTGCGTTACGCTGTCCATATTGGGATGGTTGCTCCAATGTCTTTCATAAGATGGGGGGCGTTCCGGCGGCGTGTGGCGTGGTTGGGATGTGTAAGCCGGGGGCGTCGTCGCCGTCGGCAAACCGGAACATCCCTAAATATACTGCAAAAAGGCGCGTTTGTGCGAAATCCCGTCCGATTGGACAGGCGCAGGTGCCCCCTCACGCGCCCAGGGTGGCCCTAGGCTGCCCGGCGTACCCGCCGCCGCCTGAAGACTTCCTCATCACGGCTGCGGCCCACCCCGGCCTGGACGGCCACGCCCAACAAGAACAGGCCCAACACCCACCACACCGCGTTCAGGTTTAGCGCACTGGTAAGCATCACCGCACCCAGGTAGGCCGTTAGCACCACCACCAGCTCAAACGCTAATGCAAGCGCGATTAAGCCACCGACCACCGCGCCAATAAGCAGGAAGAGGGTATAGTTGGGTGCCCCTTGCGCCACGCCTAGCCACACCAGAATGTTGCCCGTGAGCAGGGCACCCAGGTACGCGCCAAACAGCAGCACCGCGATAAAGTACGCGAACACAGCCAGCAAACTAAAGGCCACCCCCACCAGCAGCGACGCAACCAGCGTGAGCAGCGGGTTAAACCCGGCATTGACGGCCACGGCCACCCCTAACTGAGCGCCAATCGTGAAGCCAATCACGGCCAGCGCCCAACGGTAGGCCCACCAGCCCGCCAGCAGCAGCGCGGCCCCGGCCACCACATACACAATACGGAACAGCGTCACCGTCACGCCCTCCCCGTTGAACGGGTTCACGAAAGACACTTCCGTGCCCGTCATGCGCCCCGTGATTTGCGAGGTGGCATCCTGGGCCGCAGCCGGGGCCACCAGCCCGGCGCTAATCACAATCAGGCCCAGTGCCGTTAGCAGCCAGCGCTGCCAGTGGATAGATTGCGTTGTCATGCGTCGATGTCCTTTCACTTGTTGTTCGCTGTGAGTTTAACTTAGCCTACCCGCGTATGATTTCTGTTAGGGATTGTTCCGCGCCAAGTGAGCAATAAGTCCTGGTGGCGGCGGCGGCGCGTCCGGCGTATGATGTGCGCGATTTGGTTATGGAGGCCACACCCGATGCCCAACCCCATCCCGCCGCGTGCTGTGCTGCTATTTGCGCTGGCTGTGCAGGTGTTCAGCACCCCTCCCCTATGGGGCCACCAATCGACGGGCGGGGCGGGCCTGGGCCGCTACAGTGAGCGCTACGCGCTGGTGCTAAGCTCGCACATTGCCCTCACGCTCCTGTTTGTTGCGGCGGTACCGCTGGCGGGCTGGCTGGTTCGGCGGCTGCGGGCACTGCCCCGCTGGCTAATTGGCGCGGCCTACGGCCTGAGCGCGGCGGTGCTGGTCGGGCTGTGGTCACTGTCCCTGGAGCGGCACGCACTGGCTTACCTCAGCCTGAACTGGGCCGTGCTGGTGGCGTTTGTGGCCCTCGCCCTGCCAGATGGCCCGCTGCCGGGGCGGGTGCGGGCCTGGGTTGGGGCTGTGGCCGGGGCCAGTGTGCTGCTGCTGCTGGTGGCCTGGGGCATTTCTGCCTTGAGTATGAACATCTACGAACCCGACGAAGCCCACTACACCGACTATGCCAGCACCTTCCTGGCCGAAGGCCGCCTGTATGACCGCACCTGGCTGGCCGAACCGCAGCTTATCAAACCGGGGCGGCCCTGGTCACTGGCCGGGTATGCCCTGCTTATTGACCGCTTCGGCTATGATGTGCGCGTGGGCCGGGTGATTAACCTGGTGGGGTATGCGCTGGCGTTTGCGGGCGTGTATGTGGCCACATCACGCTTGTATGGGCGGGCGGCGGCGGTGTTGGGGGCCGGGGCCATGATGCTGAGCTACGCCATTATGTCTCAGGGGGAGTTTCGCCCCGCGCAGTTGGTAACGGCGGCGGGCGCGTGGGGCGTGGTGCTGCTGGTTCGGGCACGCAGCCTACGGCGGCTGTGGCCGCACACTTTGATTGGCCTATACGTCACGCTGGCGTTGAACATTCACGCCGCGATGATTGTGTTTGCGCTGGCCTTCTCCCTGTTGTATGCGGGTGAGGCCGCATACCGGCTCGTCCGCCCCGGTGACGGCCCCCGGTGGCAGGCCGTGTGGCCTGTGCTGGCGTTTGGGGTGGGTGCGCTTATCGGGACGGGGGTTTACGTCGTGACGAATGTGCTGCCTGTGGGCGGCTTTGCAGTCTATCTCGGTGGGGTGGGTGAGCGACTGAGCGGCGGGCGGCCCTGGCATTTCTTCTACACCCGCTGGGATTCGCTCTACGAGAAGCTGTTGATTGCGGCTGCGGTCGCCTTTTTGGTGTGGCGTCGCCGCCCCGCTGACCGGTTCGTGCTGGCGCTGCTGGCGCTGGTCATTGGCAGCGCCGTCCTGCTAGACAGCGAGGGCTACATCTGGCACATTGCGGGGGTGTACTTCATCCCGGTGGGCGCACTGCTGGCAGATGGCTTCACCGCGCCCGGTATGCCACCCGCCGCGAGCCGCCGCGTGTGGTGGGTGGGCGCGAGTGTGCTGTTGGTGCTGGCCGTGCAACTCAGCACGGTCTTTATCAACTGGCCTGCCGTGCAAACGGTGGCCCGCACAGGCGACCTGCCCCCCTACTTCTATAACGACCTCAAAACCGTGCTGCCCGGCTACATCACGGACGACGACGTGATTTACTCCACCCACCAATTGATCTGGTTATTTCCGCAGGGGCGCTCACCACAACTCGTCAGCTATGCGGCGGAACGCAACGCCATGCGCTTTTGGGATTTGGACGCGCCGGTTGAGGTGTGGGAGCGGGTGGGGCCAACGGTGTTGGTCTTCGTGGCAGGCCATATGACGTTTGACCCCGGTATGGTCGCTTACATGGAAAGGCACCCATTTGAGGTGTGCCACGAGCTAACCGTGCAGGGCCGCACGGTGTCCATCTATCGAAAAACCGACCAATGCCCTGCGCCTTATGGAACGTAACAACTCAGGGGCTAAACACATCTTACGGTATCGCACCCGCCCTCAATCCGCCTCTCATCGCGTGATTTAGCCTCTTCCAGTGCCAAAGGCCCGTTTGGGCGAGGGGTTGGAGTGAGGGCTGGGTCGTTACGATTACTTCATCACCGCCATATGGGCCAGGGCTTCGGCTTCGGTGTTGAACCAGTAGATATTGTGACGATGGGTGTGCAACGTGAGCGCGTGGGCAATTGCCCTGCCCGCATGACTGTCGCCTACAACCAGCCACGCACGGAGCATAGGGTTGGTAAACACGCTCTTGACTTCTAGCAGGGTGGTGGTGAGTGGAATGTTTGTTTTGGGGTGCAGCGTGACCAGCACACACAGCGGCTCATGTGCGGCGTCCAGGTGATGGCGCAGGTACCGGAAGGCCGTCATCACGTCGATGACTTCTACGTTGCGTGCCCACGTCATGTGGAGGCAGTTGCTGTGTTCGGGCAGGGCTTGCAGGGTGACTGTTGCAGGCATTGTGCTAACCTCATTTTGAGCTTTGAACCCATATTTTGACCTGACAGCACTGTAACATATCGTTATGTTTCTCAGCAGGGGGTTCGGGGGAATTTTAATTTATTTTAACACCCGCCCAGGGCAGCAGGCCGGGGTTCCCCCTTGTCTAAAGCTAAACACATCCTTGAGAATACAAACGATTCCGGGTAACTGCTCAGCCGTATAAGCGCACGACAGCGTGGACACTGGTTGCCCGCCCCCTCACCCCTAAATCGCCGCGCCCACACGGGCAGAGGGGCTAAATCACGCGATGAGCAGTTCCCCGCGACGGGAGTGAGGGGTTTTGCTGCCTTTGGCGGTGTTCTCCTTCCTTCATTCATTTTTGGGGGGTTGGGGGGATAGGGAAATAGAAGCGAGTACCTGAGTCGTTACTTTTTCACAAACGCAAACGGCATCTATGCACATTGGCTTTCTCACATCAGATTTGCACCACGGGCACGGTTGGGGCCACTACAGCCTCAGCCTTATTGAGGCGCTGCGGGCCAACGGCGTTAAGGTGACGGTTGTCGCCCCCAAAAACACCCCCACCCACTTTGACTTCCCCGTGCATCCGCTGCTGCCCAACCTGGCCCCCGCCGAGCCGCGCCGCCTTGCCAAAATGGCCCAGGCTACACTGGCGGTGCGCCACGCCCTGCGCGGCTGTGACCTGATTCACAGCACGGTAGAATCGTTTGCGCCGCTGGCCATGTGGGCCGCCGGAGAACGGCCCTACCTCATTACCGGGCACGGCAGCTACGCCCAGGCCGGGGTTGACCGCAGCCCGGCCATTCGCCCGCTGTACAAAATGGCCTTCCGGCGGGCCTATCGGGTGGTCTGCGTCAGCCACTACACCGCCCGCCGCGCCACCGCTTACACCGAGGGCCTGCGGACTGAGGTCATCCCCAACGGCATCAACGCGGACGCATTCGCTCACCTGCCCGCCCGCACCCAGCCACCGGGCAGGCCGACAATATTAACGGTGGGCGGCGTCAAGCGGCGCAAGGGCACGCTTGAACTGATCCAGGCGGCGTCCGCCGTCCGGCAGGCGGGGGTTAACGTGCGCGTGGTTATCGCCGGGCGCACTGACTATGAGCCGGACTACACCGAACAGGTTCAGGCGGCAGTTGCCTCACACGGGCTAGAGGATATTGTGCAGCTATTGGGCTTTGTGGATGAAGACGCGCTGCTGGGTTGGTACGGTGCCGCCAATGTGTTCGTGCTGCCGTCCATTAACGACGGCTGGCGCTTTGAGGGGTACGGGCTGGTTCACCTGGAAGCCAGCGCCGCCGGTTTGCCCGTCATCGGCACACGGGGCTGCGGCGCAGAGGATGCAATCGTGGATGGGGTTACCGGTGTACTGATTGACCCACAACGGCTGGCCAGCGATTTACCGGCGGTGCTGCTGCGGCTGCTGAATGACCCCCGGTGGGCCAGCCAGTTAGGGCAGGCGGGGCAGCAGCACGCCCGCGCCCACACCTGGCAGCGGGCCGCCGCGCAGCTTATGACGGTGTATCAATCTGCCGGGGGCGTGTAGGCCGCGTTTCCTGGTGCATCAGCCAGTCCACCGCTTCTTCCATATCGCCATCAACAACGAACTTGCGCCGCGCCTGTGTACGCAGCAGTTCCAAAAACGGGCGCAAAATCGGGATCATCGCAGCGTCCGTCAGCAGGAAGGCCACCCGCTTGTAGGGCACGTTGTCTCGCCCAATGTCCCGGTATAGGTCGGTGATCTGCTGGAACAGATACGCCACATTGGGCAAACCATCTGGCGTGAAGTCCATTATTACCCGAAAAGGCCGGTCTTCCGGGTGATTGACCAGGATGTTGTAGTACAGGTTACAGAACTCATCCGCCGCCTGGCGCGAACTTTTTAAGAAGGAAATATGATAGATGCCATCTGGGCGCAGTTCGTATTCGACATGCATTCTGTTAGGTCCGTTATGTCATTTCAGTTGATTGCGCCCCAGTGTACCCCATAACCCGCGTGAAAATCGTGAAAACCCTTCTATTACGGCCTGCCTTCCAACCCAAATCCAACACGCTCGTTCTGCGATGCACAAACGGGCGCTGTCAGGAAGCGGGCTTGTTGTTATAATCGGAGCGCTTTTCTCATCAGTCACAGATGTTGTCGGCGAATCCCCCTGTGAGAGGGGCCAGGGGATGAGGGCCAAACAGCCGTAAAATCAATTGACCCACAACATCAATCCCAAATCCAACAGCGTAACGGAGGCTTCTCACTTATGACGGAACAGGAACAACACCCCCCCTCACGCAGCGTGTACATCACGGGTGGCACCACCCGCTGCGGGCAGGGCATCGTCCGCGCCTTAACGCAAAACGGCCACACAGTGAGCGGCCCAGCAGCCACCAGCAACCAGGCCAACATCCTGCGGGAATGCGGTGCCCTGCCCGTTTACGGTGACGAGATCAACGCGGCAGTGGTGCGCCACAACCTGAAGCTGGCCGAGGCCGATACTATCGTGCATCTGGTGCCGCAGGCCCTCAATGTGCCCCCCCACATCCGCCGCGATTGGGACGCCCACGTTGAGCAGCTTCACAAGCAAAACGATGCGCTGTTCCAGGCCGCCCACGAGTCGGACGTGGCCTATATCGTGTTGGGCAGCTATGCCTTCATCTACGAAAGTAGCGATGAAAACAGCGCCAACGGCCCCCTTGACGAAATGGCCCCCGCCCGCACCGCAAACGGCTTGCCGCTGTTCGAGGTGGCGCTGGAAGCCGAGCGGCACACCCTGGAGCGGGGCGGTTGTGTGCTGCGTGTGGGTTACCTGTTCAGCGATGACGCCGACGACCCGCTGCACAAGCTGGAATCGCAGTTGCGGCGCGGTTTACCCCAGCCAGTGGGCCGTACAAACGCGCTGGCCAATTGGCTGCGGGCCGAAGACCTTGCCGCCCCCGTCGCGGCAGCGGCAGTTGCCCAGCCAGAGGGCGCGATTTACAATATCGTGGGCGATGCGCCCCTTTCTGCCTATGCCTTCCTGGAACAGTTTTGCGCCGGGACGGGCCTGCGAATGCCTATCGGGGTGCCCGCCCCTGTCGCGGCCCGGCTGTACGGCCCAACCAACCTGACGCTGCTCAACAGCAGCGCCCCCCTCAGCAACGCTAAGGCCAAAGCTGAACTCAATTGGACGCTTAAATACCCACAGGTAAACGCCGCCCTAGACGACGTGCTGCTTACCTGGCGGGCCACACGCCAACTGGTTTAAATCAACTCATGACTCAACTTAAAGCGGTTCTGTTTGACCTTGACGACACCCTGATCGACTGGAGCCAGTTCGATGGGGACTATTCTTCTATTGAGCGGCCTCACTTCGAGGGGCTGCACGCGCACATCACGGGGTTGGGGCATCCCCTGCCCGGCATCAACGTTCTGCTAGAAGCCTTCCGCGAGCTGGTTCAGGCCCGCTGGGAAAGTGGCCGCCAAACGCTGGTGGCACCGCATCTGCCGCGCATCCTGATCGAAATGCTCCAGCAGTACGACGTACCCGAAGACGCGCTTAACCCGGACAAACTGGTTGAGGTGTACCAGTGGGGTAAGGTCGATGGCACACTCGTCTTCCCAGAAGTGCCGCAAACCCTGCAAACCCTGCTCGATAACGACATCAAAATCGGTATTGTGACCAACGCCTTCCAAACGATGGTGATGCGTGACCGCGAACTGTCCGATCATGGCCTGCTAGACTACTTCGCAACCTGCCGCTTTGCCGCCGCCGATGTGGGCTACCTCAAGCCGCACCCGGCCATCTTCGAGGCCGCGCTGGACTGCATCGGCACGCAGCCAGAAGAAACGGTGTTCGTGGGCGACAACCTCAACGCCGATATTGCCGGGGCGCAGCGGGTGGGCATGAAGGCCGTCTGGCGCGACACAGGCTATCATAACTCGCGCATCAGCCTGGGCGTCATTGAGCCGGACGCCACCCTGACCCGTTTAGATAGCATCTTCACCCACTTAGACGGCTGGTTCCCTGGCTGGCGCAATGACCAGTAACCTTAACCTGCTCACCAATGCAGATAGTAACCTCATCCTGACGGGCTATACCGGCCCGAATCAGCCTGCTATGGGCCGCACATTGGCCGCCCGCCTTAACCGTCGCCTGGTCAACGTGGATGACCGCCTGGAAGACCACACCGGCATGGCCCTTGCAGACATCCGGGCGGTGTATGGCCAAACCCGCCTCAAAGACCTGGAAGGCGAAGTGATTGCCGAAATCCTGCTGAACCGGGGGACGGTCATCCGTGTGAGCGGGGACACGCTCTCTCGTGGGGATGTGCTGGCCCGCTTTACTGAAACCGGGCCGGTGATCTGCCTGGTAGCGTCGTTGGATGCGGTGCTGCGCCGCCTGCATTTGATGATGGGCAACCGCTTTCACATCCCCGCAGAGCGCGACCTGGCCCTGGGCGACCTGCGCCGGGCGTGGCAGGTGCGCGGCCAACCGGGTGTGTGGGAAGTGGATGTGACCTACCGCAACGAAGCTGAAACCCTTGAGGCAGTGACCAGCCTGTGGCAAGAACTGACGCTGCAACGCGGCTAGGCAACACCGGCCTTCGCTCGCCGCACCACAGTTAGCAGCGCCGCCGCGTACCACGCCACGACGGACACGTTACGCCACCTCACACCGAAATCAGCATCACCGCCGTGACGGCCAGCACCAACCCGGCCCACTGCCGCCCGGTCAGCCGCTCTTTGAGCACACCCCACGCCAACAGCGCCGTAAACGCCGGATACAACCCACTCACCACCGCGGCGGTATCCAACCGCCCGATTTGCGCCGCCAGGGCAAAAAAGATGTTGCCACTCGCGTCCAGCACGCCCGCCAGCAGCACCAACGGCAGCGCCGCCCGCGCCGGACGCCAGCTTTTCTGTAGGGCGATGGCCAGCAGCAGCAGCACCAGCGTGGACGTGACGCGGGCCATTAGCAGCGGCCAGCCCAGTGAGGTTGTCGTGGCGGCGGCAATCAGCACGGAAAACACGCCAATCGTCACGCCAG
>DAOTTY010000040.1:0-13173 GCA_034437575.1 Anaerolineae bacterium
ACCAGCAGGAACAACGCCCCCTGTACTACGAGCCGGTGCAGGCTGCGTCAGATGAGCGCACCCAGAAGTACAGCATGGCCCCCGAAGCCCCTGGCGGCTCTGCGGCACAGCAGCAACCCCAATCAGAATACGTTCCTACCCCATCGCCAGTGCAGCAGCCGCAGGCGATGGGATATATGACCCCGGATAGTGGGGGGTACTCACGCCCTGTGACCGGGGCCAGCCGCCCGGTGGGCCGCTTCGACCAGGAGGCCAGCGGCTTAGACGCCATCACGATTATCCTGGCGGTGCTGGCGCTGATTTCGGTGGCGTGCTTGCTGCCGTTGTACTATCTGGTGTATTTGGCTTACTTCCCTGGCAGTTAGGTATCTGTATCGCTGCCTGCTGTCATTGACGGGTTGGTGTTGGAGTCGTAGCGGTCAACGGCGAAGGTGTCTATGCGGGTAATTGCTGCATCACCTTCGGGCATGGACGGCGTGGCCAGGTACAGCCCCACGCCGCCCTCCATGAAAGTGCCATCGGTTAGCTCAACGACCTGCACGTCATTGACATAGCCCACCAGCATGTCGGCTACGATTTGCAGGCGCAGTTCGTTAGGTTCGCCCAGGTGATTAACGGCATCGTTGGCCGTCCAATCCTCATTTTCTGGCAGGGCACGCAGTTCACGCCACCGCCGATCTTCCAGGTACCAGATGCTGAAGTTGCCGTTGCCATCTACTGCGAATACGCCGTAGTTGGCACGGTCTATGTAATGAAACACAATGCCATAGCCGGTGCTGGCCGGGCTGCTTGCGTCCAGGGTCATCGTTGCGGTGATTTCGATGTCTGTGGTATAGCGGAAGTCTTCCAGGATTGTTGTGGCTGCCCGATTGTTAATCGAGTTGGTGAAGTTGTAGGTGCTGTTGGTGCCTAGCTCACGACTGAGGGTGCCGTTGCGTGAGCTGTCTTCCTCGATGCCAATCGGCCAGTAGGCACCCACGAAGGGGTCGTCAGCGTTGAAGTCATTTGTGAAGAACGTGTTGTCATTAACTGTCATGCTTTCGATGGCATCTTCGTCGCCTTGCACCATGCTGCTGACGCCCGCATCGTCGGCTTCTGTTTGCATCGGGCTATCTGAAAATAGGCCGCTGTTGACGCCAACGTTGCCCAGCCAGAAGCTGCCGAACACAAGGGTTGCGATAACCAGCAGCCCGGCCACTAAAATGCCGACGGCGCTGTTCTGGCGGGGCGGCTTGGCTGGCAGTTCTTCTTGGGTGTTGGGGCGGGTAATGGCTGGTAGACGACTGGATTGCGACTCATTAACGATACCTGCTGTAAGCGGTTCTTCTCCGCGCAGGGCGCGTGCCAGGTCCAGGGCCATGTCGGGCGCAACCTGATAGCGTTCTTCTGGGCGTTTGGCCAGAGCCTTGCCTATCACCCTATCAAGGTATTCATTGTCAATGTGGCTGTAGCTGGTAAGCGGTGGCACGGGTTCGCTCAGGTGCTTGAGCAGCACAGATAGGCTGCCGTCATCGCCAAAGGGAGGTTCGCCAGCCAGCAGTTCGTACAGGATAATGCCTAGCGCGTAGATGTCTGTCGGGCCATCGACCTGCTCGCCAGCCGCTTGCTCTGGGGACATATAAGCGGGCGTACCCACGGCAACATCTTCCTGCGTGAGGTTGCTGCCCACGATCATGCGGGCAATGCCAAAGTCCGTCAAGACGGCGCGTCCTGCCTCATCAAACAAGATATTGGCCGGTTTAATATCGCGGTGAACCATACCGAGTTGGTGAGCGTAGGCCAGGGCGGCGGCAATATCCTCAATGATTTGCAGCACCTGTTGCCGGGGCATCAGGCGGTTGTGCTGCATGTTGTCTTCTATGATGTCTTTGAGGTTGGGGCCGGGCAGGTAGGTCATCACCATGTAGAGCAGGTGGCGGTCTTCGTGCTCAATGGTGGCATAGTCAAATATCTGGATGATGTTTGGGTGGTTGAAGCTGGCCAGGAACTTGGCTTCGCGCTCAAAGCGGGCGCGGAAGGTGCTGTCGTCTGCAAGGTGTTCATGCAGAATTTTGATGGCGACATCCCGGTCCAGCTTGATGTCTTGCCCCCGATAGACGCGAGCCATGCCCCCGGTGCCAATCCGGTCAGCAACCCGATAGCGGTCAATCCGTTTGAGAAGGGCATTGGTTGAGGTAAATAGATCGTTGTGGTCTACCATGCCATGTCCTGCGGTCGGCTTTTGAACTTAGTATTGACGTTTCTGGAAAAAAGCTCAGTACTTTAGCTTACATTATAACCCAGTCTACAGGGTAATGGTTAGAATACCATGCAGATGTTTCGCCTGTAGATTTGCTTTTGGCTGGTGCTTGGGAGAGGCGATGAGGGATAGAGCGCCGCCACATGGGCGGCACCCCAGGGATGGCCATTTAGTTAACAGGTACGACGATTTCCTGGCCGATGAAGATGATGTTGGCGTCGTCAATGCTGTTGAGCGATTGCAAGCGAGCAATTGACGTGTTAAAACGTAGCGAAATGCGGTACAGGTTATCGCCTTCACGCACAACATAGGTTGTTGTGGCATCTGGAACGGTTGGCGCGGTGGTAGCAGTGGCCGTGGCGGTCGATGTAGCCGGGCCGCCTGTGCCGGGGGCTTCGCTGTTGGCATCTGGAATGACAAGCGTCGTTCCCCAAAAAATCCGCGATGGGTTGACAATGTTATTAACACGGGCCAGTTCTGTGACGCTGACGTTGAAGCTGCGGGCGATGTTAAAGAGTGTGTCGCCGGGGCGAATGGTATAAGTCGTCCCGCTGGCCGTGGTTTGGGCTGCACTTTGTGGGATTGGGGTTGAGGTGGCGGCCACAGTTGGGGCCTCTGTGATGGTGGCTTCCTCGGTGGCAGCGGCTTCCTCGGTGGCAATAGCTTCCTCAGTCTCGGCGGCCTCTTCGGTTATAACGGGCGCAGCCTCTTCGGTGACAGCGGCGGCTTCTTCAGTGGCTGCCTCTTCCTCCATGATGCTGGGGTCTTCGGTAGCGGTGCCGTCTTGGGCAAATGCGGTTGGCAGCACTGCCATCACAGCAAGGAGAACCCCTGCCGTCAGAATAAGACCTTTGATGTGCTTCAAATTCATAAAATTCTCCTGTTCAGGTGCGATAGCGAACTGCCTTCAGCCGCAAAGTATCTGACTATACCCGCGTTTATACATCTTTACAGCCAGACGCGCCAATTTCCGTTCACATAGATTTGTTGCTAACGTAGACGCGGTAAATTGCCAGGCGTGATATACTCTTGTGCATGACATCCGATGGATTACAACGTTTAGGTTGGTTGTTGATTGGGGCAGCACTGTTAGCAGAGGGAATCGTCGCTGTATATCTGTTTGGGATGAGTGGCTTGCCACTGGCACAGGTCGCCCCAGTGCTGGCCGGGATTAGCCTGGTGTTAGGGATGCAAGTCGCATTTGGTTGGCTGATGATCCAGCGCAGCCGGGATTAAATCCCCCTACGCATTAGGGCCTACAGGTTGCTGGGAACCGTGTATAACTGACCTGACACTATATCGCTCAACAGCAGGAGGTGAAGCAGAGATGAACAATAACCTATACGATCAAATTGTCGCAGATCGGGGCAAGCTGCAAAATTGGATGAGTCGAATTCCGGGGTTGCGTGGCTACCAGGAGAAGGGTGCCCGCCGTGACGCTGACCGGATGATACGTGAGTACATTGCCGGGCAGTTGGAAAGCCGGTTAAACCGGTTTGTTGGCCTGGAAAAGCAAATATTGCAGTCTGGCGGCATGGCGTTGATGAGCCAGAGCCGTGACGCCAAGACCAAGTTCCAAACGTACATCGGTAAGGTGAAGGCGGCAGCACCGGGCTACAGCGGCTTTTTCGCGGCTGTGAAGATCGGTGATGAGGAGCTTGAGCGCCTGTATGCCTTCGATGAAGCGCAAATTCGCTATCTGGATCAGTTCGATGAGAAGTTGGATGCACTGGAACAGGCGGCCCAGTCAGGTGAGGGCCTCGAAGCGGCCATTCAGGATGTGTACAATCTGTCGCAGGAGGCGATGCAGGCGTTTGAACTGCGCGATGATGTGCTGACGAACCTGAATAACCGATATATGTAAAAGCCGCCATAAAGTGGCTTTGCGTTTGACTTTATCTTACTCAACAAGGAGTAGAAGGACATGGCACGCATTATTGATGTTGTCGATCACGCCAATGTAGGCGACCACGAGTTGGCGTGGCGTGAGCCGCAGCAGGGCAGTGGTGATTTGCGCTTTGGGTCGCAGGTGATTGTAGCGGAGTCGCAGGCGGCGGTATTCGTGCGCGGGGGGCAGGCTTTAGACGTACTGGGGCCGGGGCGTCATACACTGTCTACGGCGAACTTACCGATTCTTTCCAGCGTGATTGGGATGGCAACCAGTGGCCGCACGCCGTTTACCGCAGATATTTACTTCGTCAACCTGAAGGACATGCCGCAGGTGGGTTGGGGCACCAACCCGCCGATTGTGCTGGAAACGCCAGGGTATGGTCGGGGGGTGGCCCTGCTGATTACACACGGTGTGATTGACATCAGCGTGAGCGACCCGCTGCTGTTTACCAAACAGTATGCTATCGGCAAGCCCGCCGTTCACCTCAGCCACATCAAAGAGCGCATTCAGTCGATGCTGTTGAGTGAAATCGGCCAGTTGATGTCGAACAGTGGTGCGAAGAGCATCATGGATGCTAACAAGCTGCTGGGCGACCTGGAAGGCGCGGCACTGGCCATGCTCAACGACCAGTTTGAGGCGCTGGGGATGCGGATCAAGGCATTTGAGGCCAAGCCGTTTACGGCCAAGAATGCCTCCCTGGACGAACTGGCCAACTACGTTAGTGACGAGGCACTGGCTCGGATTGAGCGCATGGAACGCCTGAACATCGCCCGTGATGCTGCCAACAATGAAGGTCTGGCAGGTGGACTGGCGGGTGCTGGTGTGGGTTTGGGTGTTGGGCAGCAGGTTGGTGCTGCGATGGGCGGCGGCTTCAATGATCCTAATACACAGATGATGCAGCAGCAGCTCCAGCAGCAACAGATGATGATGCAGCAGATGATGCAGCAGATGCAGTCTATGCAGGGTGGCGGGATGCCACAGCAAATGCCGCAGCAGCAAATGCCGCAGCAGGCGGCCCCGGCTGCCGCTTCGTCCAATCAGCCGCAGACGAAGGAAGATGTGCAGGGGATTCTGGATGATTTGGACATGAAGCTGATGAACGGCGAGATCAGCGAAGCGGTTTATACCCGCATGTACCAGAAGTGGGAATCGCGCCTGTCCGAAATGTAATGGCAGACGGGCTTTAAACAAATTGTAACGACCTAGCTTGCTCCCCACCCCAACGGCTTCGCCGTCGGGGTTTTACTGCCCTCATTTTGGGGGTATTTAAGCGCGTCCCTGAGTCGTCACGGTGCTTTTTAATTTATGGGAGGGGTATCGTCTGGATGGTGTAGCTGTCTGCTCCGTCAGCGGTTAGCAAGCGTTCTCCGGTAGTGGGATTATACAGGCCGATGACGAGGGTGTAGTCGCCTGCGGGCACGGACGCCGCCCCCGGCAAATGAAACACGTCACGGTAGCGTGCGTTTGGTTGCCATGTGTCGGTTGCAGCCCGACCGTTCTGCGGCTCGTGGTCATGCTGTGACCAGAGCGGCGTGCCCGTCGCCGGATTTATCGGGCCGATGAGATGCACAAATGCCTTTAAGGGTACATCTGTTTGGCGCAGCGGCTGCCAATAGGCCCACATGGTTAGTTCGCCTGTGGGCTGCGGCGGGGTGATGACGCGCACATCGGCCAGTGTGACCACATCGCCAAAGGTGGTGCGTGGGGTGTTGGTTGTCAGTTCGTCGGGCCGAACCTCCCAGGGTAGGTATTTTTCGGCGCGCAGGCCCGCCGCGTCGGTATCAATTACAAGCTGCATGTTGTCGGCCATCCACGCTTCCACTACACCATAGCTCGGCCAGTCCGTGAAGCCCTGCGCGGCCAGCCACACGCCAGCGTATGTTGTGCTGACGGACGCCAGTTCCCTATGGATGGCATCTGTGGGTTGGTTGGGCGCGGCAGGGAGTGCCTGTTCGTCTGCATGGACGGCGTAGGCTTCGTGGTAGTAGTAGCCGAACGAGGGGTCAGTTGAGGTTTGGATAACGAGATCGTTGGGCGTCACTGTGTCATCCAGATAGCTGATAAGCGCCCGCCAGTTTGGTGATTTGGTGTACGCGCTGAAGTAGGTGATTAGCGATACAGCAGCAATGGCAGCCCACCCGACCAGGGGCAGCACGTTGATGGGACGCCAGCGGGTTGCTTGCACAGTGGCGAGGGCCAGAAGCAGCACCCACGCGGGCAATACGCCCATCACGTAGCGCGGCGCGAATACATTCAAAGTGGTGGCAACCAGCGATAACAGCACGGGCGGCACAAATCCGGCGAACAGCGCCAGCCAGAACACGCGCTGCGAATGACGGTAAGCCGTCCACAGGCCAAGCGCCAGCACCGCGTAAGTGATGGGCCACAGCCAGTTGGCCAGTTCGGGTGGCAGGGTGACGCCGAACATCAGCGTGTTGGGGAACTCCATAAACAGCCGCTCCGGGACGAAGCCTGTTGTGGTGCCACCATAGCCACCAGAGCGTAACTGCGGTTGCAGGTACCAGGGGGCCAGCGCCGCACCAACGGTGAGCATGGCCCCCGCCCACTTGAAATACACGCGCCAGTGCCACCCATACGCCACCAGCACGTACAGCGACAGCGCGAACAACACGAACAATTCCAGGTAATACAGGTAGCCCGTAGCCATCGAGACGGCTACAAATATCACCCAGGCGGGTACCGTATCGCGTTCAAGGGCACGCAGTGCCAGCCACATCGACGCAAGGCTGGCGGTAGACCACAGCGCGTAATTGCGGGCGTCCTGGCTGTGCCACACCAAAAACGGATGCAGCGCCCAGATGAAGGCCATTAGCAGCCCAACACGCTGCTGACCTGATGCCCGCAGGCCAAAGCGATAGGCGATGGCAATGCCGAGAGTGCCGACCAGCGCGGGCAGCATCCGCACGGCGAACTCGCTGAACCCGGCCAGCACGCCCCACAGGTTATAAGTGGCATAGGCCAGCGGGGGCTGCGGGTCCAGGGTGATGTAGTTTTGGACGGCTGCGGTGAGGGTGGGCAGCATCCAGTACTGAACCGTGAACGCCTCATCGCCGCGAAAGTCGAAGCGGCCTAGCTGGTGAACACGCAGCGCAAACCCGGCCATCAGCAGCACCGCCAGCCCCCATCGGACGTGACGTTTTTCCATGGTTAGCTGGTGGAGGTAGGCAGGGTGGCCTCTTCAAAGGCGGTGATTTGCTCTGGGGTGAGCGGGAAGTCGTTGTTTTTGTCCGGGTGGTTTCGCAGGTAAGTTTTCAGGCTGGGCTTTTTCTTCTCGTCTGCATAGACGATGGGCAGCGGGCTGTCTTCTTCTTCCAGTTCGGCGCGGGGGTCCGTCAGCACAACAATTGCGTCAACCTCTACATCCGGTGCGATAGGTTCCAGCACGCGCTTGAGGTAGTTGATGGCTCGCTGTGATTCGCCAACCGGGTCACCGACGTTATCCAGGCGGAAGACGCCGCCAATACGGGCGACGAGGCTGCGCTTCTGCTGCCAACGCTCACCGTTTACAGTGATTTGGCCCTGCTGCCAGCGCACAATCAGGACGTAGATGCCCTGCGGCGCAATCAGGACGTGCTTGGCCGGGCTGTGATAGTAGTGGTACAGCACACTTTTTTTGCTAACGCCCTTTAGCCCCTCACGGATGGCTTGTTCTGGGCGAGGTTCACGAATCCACAGGTTGGTCATGTGGATGGCGAATAGGGCCAGCACCAGCGCAAAGGGCAGCGCAAACGTCAGGGCTACTTCCAGGATGTTGAACGGGGTGGTGTCGGCGCGGTCGCCCAGGATGCCGGGGAATGTCACCAGCATTGACGTTAGCCACACCCCCATGCTGACGAAAAACGAATACTGGGCAATCTGGCGGTTGCGTTTGATAACACGGTCGTTTGTCTCTACGCGCATAGGTTGGTATCGTTTCCTTGTTGATTAGGGTGGCGGCCCACCTCAACGTGTGAGCCGCTCGTATGCCGTTGCGTTTAAGACCCTTCGCCTTCCGGGGTTGCAGTAGGTTGTGCAGCAGCGTTGGCGGTTGCTTGAATCTCTTCGGCAGACAGTTCGCGCACAAACAGGGCAATGTTGCCGCCCCGGTCAACCTCCGCACAAACCAGGTTACCAATAGCTGCGGATGGCAAGAACTCCCAGGTACGTGGGGAGCCAGACGCCACCCCAATAACACCACGCGGTCGGTCAGCTTCGGATGCCGGGAAGCAGTGCGATACTTCTACCAGGACGCGGCCAGCAATGGCAACCCCGTTAGCGTCATAAAAGGTGAGATCATAGATGCTGAATGGGTCGCCCCGGCGCGTGTACCCCGCAGGTGACGGCGGCGCATTCCATGATTCTACGGTAGTGCAGGTGGGGGAGACTGAACTGCGCAGGCTGATGCTGACATCTGCTGTGTCAAAGAACAGGTCTGGGCATTGGCCGTAGTTCCGCAGCACGTCGGTAGACTGGGCCTGGGGTTCCTGGATGGCGGTGTCGTTGTCTTCGTTGAGGAAGCTGTTTTCTTCGATGCGTTCGGCAAAGCCACTGCGGGCGGTGGCGGTGATGCGGGCCACGCCGTTGATATTAAAGTTGAGCGGCTCGGAGCCGTCGCTGGGGCCGAACAGTTGGGCGCTGCTCAGGTCACGGATGTTAAACTCGGTTCCCGGCGTCCAGGCCCAGTAAGTGAGGACGGATGGCCCCTGGCCATCACTGCGAAACTCTGTGCCCACTGGCATGTAAAACCCAATCCACACGACCGGGGTGTTGACGACAACCGGTTCAGCAAATTGCACGGTGTTAATCCCGGCCTGGCGGAAGACGACTTGCTGTGTTTCTAACAGTTGGGCGTTGATGGGGGAGCCGCCGTCAGCATCCCCATAGACGACGACATCCACACGGGCGTTGGCGTCGGTGATGGGCAGCGGCTCAAAAATATCAATTGAGATGTTTTCGATGAGTACCGGCAGTGAGAGGGTGCTGGTGGTCAGGTCGAAACCATTTATCACGAGGGTGCGTTCGCCCTGAATTTGCCAGATGTTGTTTTCGATGCCCCGGTTGTTATTCAGGATGATACTTTCGCCCTGGGCGGCGGCTGGCAGCCCGCCCAAAACAACAACGAGGCTGATGAGAAGGCTGATTGCTAGCTTAGGGTGTTTTGCGGTCATCTTCATGAAGGGTCCTCAATACGATGAGTTAAGTAGGCTGATGAATCCGTCGCACAGCGTGGCTAGTATTCTAGGTTTCAATCGTGTTGTGGTCAAGCAGACGGACGTGCGCTATGATGTCACGGTTTGTAGGTTGTGAAATAGGACACGAAAGCCGATGCGTGAGTTCGGGTTTTTGCTGGCGATTATGGCGCTGCTGATGGCCGGGTACTGGTCATTTTTTGTGTTTCCTCGTCAGCGAGAGTTCACCAAACGCCAGAAGTATGTTCGGTCATTAAGCCGGGGTGATGAAGTAATTACTTTTGGCGGCATGGTGGGCTATGTGGTGGACATTGACGGTGAGGCGGGCCTGGTTTATGTGGAAATTGCCGATGAGGTGGTCATCCGGTGTGTGGCGGCCTCGATTGTAGGCGAGTTCGACGCGGCAGAAGTGGCTGCTAACGCACAGCGTGGCCTGGACGGAGACCGTCAGCCCGAAGAAGTACAAGGCTAGACGTTATAGATTCGGATCAGGAAAGTAGGCAACTATGAAGATTCAATACGGCTGGCTGGCGACCATTGTGGCGCTGGCGATTTTTTCGACGTGGATGGCACTGCCAGCGACCAACGGTACGAGCTTTGACCTCAACTTTGATGGTGAGCCGGATACGACGATTGACCAGCCGTTGGGCCTGGACCTGGTGGGTGGGCTGCGTGTGCTGTTAGAAGCAGAACTCCCAACGGATGCGTTTACCGTGGAGGAACTGGGCGAGACAGCCAACAGTGTAGGCCGAAGGGTGAACGCGCTTGGCCTGACGGAAGCCACGGTACAGACGCGAGGGAACAGCCGCATCCTGGTGGAACTGCCGGGTGTAACTGACCCACAGCAGGCCATTGATACGATTCAGCAGACGGCACTGCTGGAGTTTGTGAACTTTAGTGGGTTAAGTGGCGCTCAGGTGAATGATCTGGTTGGCACGCGCATCCTCACGACAGAGCAGGATCAGATTTTTCGGCAGCGGGCGCAAACAGGCGATGAAAATATTGAAGACCTGACAGCGGGGTTGAATGTTAACCCGCAAACGGGCCTACCGTTTGACACAGTGATGACGGGTGGCGGCCTTGCGGCAGCGGCGGCGGTTTTTGACCAGCAAAGCGGCGGCTGGCTCATTGAGTTTGAACTCACGGCTGATGGTGGCGACGTGTTTGGGCCGTATACGCGCAGCAACATCGGCCAGTCGATGGCGATCACGCTGGACGGTCAGGTGATTAGTGCGCCGACGATTCAGGCCGAACTGCCAACAGGTGGCGTGATTACGGGGAACTTCACCCAGGAAGAAGCCGAGACGCTGGCGTTACAGCTTCGGTCGGGGTCGTTGCAAATTCCACTGCGTGTAGAAAGCACACAGCAGGTGGGCGCTACGCTGGGCCAGGAATCGGTGCGATTGAGTATTCAGGCCGGTATCATTGGGGTGATGATTGTGCTGGCGTTTATGCTGATTTACTATCGGGCGCTTGGCATCGCGGCAGACCTGGCGCTGCTGGTGTTTATCGCACTAAATCTGGCCCTGTTTAAGATGATACCCGTCACGCTGACGCTGCCAGCCATTGCAGGCTTTTTGATCTCAATTGGTACGGCGGTGGACGGCAATATTCTAATCTTTGAGCGCATCAAAGAGGAACTGCGCGACGGCAGAGAGCTAGACGACGCGCTTCAGGCAGGTTTTGACCGGGCCTTTGCATCTATTCGGGACTCGAACATCTCTACGATTATCATCTGTGGAATTTTGTTCTTGTTTGGGCAAACGCCAGGGGCCAGTATTGTGAGCGCGTTTGCCGTGACGCTGGCGCTAGGGTTGGTTTTGAACCTGTTTACGGCGATTGTGGTCACGAAGACGTTCCTGGGCGTTTTGGTGAACGTATCGCGGGATTATATGCAGCAAAAAGCGTGGACGCTGGGCGTTTAGCGCCGCAGCGCACAGTTAGACTACAGAGGACGATACGATTTATGTTTCAACTGGCACAACGACGCAGACTGTACTTTATCGCCTCCGGGCTGATTATCTCTTTAGGTATTGCCACCATGATTTACTCTGTGGTGACGACGCCGAGTGGCACCCCGTTCTTGCTGAGCATCGACTTTGTGGGTGGCAGCATTTATGACTTTACGTTTGAGGAAGAAGGCGTGACCGAGCAGGAAATCCGTGATGTGTTTGCGGAGTTCGGTCAGGATAATATCATTTTGCAGAGTGTGGGCACTGAAGCGGAGAATAGCTGGTCGATTCGGGCGGGCACAATTGAGGGCAGCGAAGCCCTGGCCCCGCTTGAGGTGCTTAACGAGCGGGCTACCATTGACTTTGACACGGTTCGCACTGAGCAGGTTTCCCCGACGATTGGTGCGGAGGTAACCCGGTCGGCATTCCTTGCGGTGGTGTTAGCGTCGGTTGTGGTGACGGGGTTCATCATCTTTGCGTTTCGTAGGGTGCCCAACCCCTTACGCTATGGCCTTTGCGCGATTGCGGCGATGGCCCACGATGTGATGATTATGCTGAGTGCGGTGTCGTTCGCAGGGCTGTTTTTCGGCTGGGAAGTAGATGCGTTGTTCCTGACGGCAGTGCTGACGGTGGTCGGCTTTAGCGTGCAGGACTCTATCGTGGTGTTTGACCGCATCCGTGAGAACATCCCGCGCTACATTGGGGAACCCTACGAGACGATTGTAAACCGCAGCGTGCTGGAAACCATTCACCGTTCGCTGGCCACGCAGTTGAACGCCTTTTTTGTGATGGTGGCGATCTTGCTGTTTGGTGGCGCGTCTGTGAAGCAGTTCATCGCTATTTTGCTGATCGGGCTGCTTTCGGGGACGTATTCATCTATTTTTATCGCTGTGCCGCTGCTGGTGGCCTGGGAACAGGGTGAAATCCCGTTTGTGAAGGGCGGTTATTCTATTCCGAGTGAGCCGGTGCGGGCAGAGGTATAGGGCGCTGGCCCGCTACTGCGAGATGGGCATGGTCACGTAAAAAGTAGACCCTTTGCCGTACTCACTTTCGGCCCACACACTCCCGCCGTGTGCTTCTGCAATGTGACGGGTGATGGCCAGGCCCAGGCCGGTACCCTGGGTGTGCCCGGCGGTATCGGCCACGCGGAAGAACTTGGTAAACAGGTTCTTCAGGTTTTCTGGCGTGATGCCGAAGCCTGTATCGTTGACGGAAACCTCGATGAAGGGCGCGTCGTTTTCTAAGATTTCGCGGCTGCGAACGTAGATGTCGCCGTTATCCCGATTGTACTTAATGGCGTTGGTGAACAGGTTGAGGATGACCTGCTTGATTTTGCCCCGGTCACCAATAACTTTGATGGGGTGGATGTTGAGGTGAAAGGTTACGTTTTTGTCGTTGGCCTGATGAATAACAACGTCCACGCTTTCGCGGATGAGGGCGTCCAATTCAAATGGAACCTTTTCCAACTGAAAACGGCCCGACTCCAATCGGGCCAAATCAAGGAATTCGCTGGTCATGCGGACGAGGCGCTCGGTTTCGCCCTGCATGGTGATGATGATGTCCTGACGCTTTTCTTGGGGGAGTTCGGTGCGCTGTAGCAGCACGGTGCTGGCTTTGAGGGCCGCTAACGGCGTGCGAATTTCATGAACCATCTCTGCAATGAAGTCACTTTGCTGAAAGAGCCGCGCATTTTGAATCGCAATCGCTGCCTGGCCCGCCAGCGCGGTCAGGGTTTCGATGTCTTCCTCGGTAAAGTGAGAGCCGTCTAGCTTGTTGATGGCTTCTAGCACACCGATAATTTTATCGTGGGCGCGCATGGGCACGCCAAGCAGGTCATTGGTTTTGAACTCTATTTCCTGGTCAACTTCGCTGTAAAACTCTGGCTCTTGTGATACATCGTTA
>DAOTTY010000041.1:0-4312 GCA_034437575.1 Anaerolineae bacterium
GACGCTCTACGCTCTTTTAACGCCTGCTTCAGTGGGTTGCGCCGCCATCGTCACCGCTTAGCCGGTACCACAAATCCCAGGTCGCCTTTGACGGGGGCGTGCCCAGTTCGCGCTCGAAGAAGGCCAGCATCTCATCAAAGAACTGGGCCAGCGCGGTTCGGTTATTGTCGGCGTGCAGATGACACATTTTCTTACGATAATACGCCTCATCGAAGGGGTTCACCGCAATTGCCTGCTCAGCCAGGTTTGCCGCCTCCGCATAGTTGCCGTGATAGGCCACACAGTCACTAAGGTCAATCAATGCTTGGCCGTAGTCCGCTTTGAGCTGGCGGCGCAGGTCACGCGCCCAGGTGCTATCGACCTGTGGCAAAAAATCACCGCCATACAGCCTGATGGCCGCCCGCAGCCGGTCTGCTTTGAGGGCCTGCTTCGCGCTAAGGCGTTCGGCTTCTCGCAGATATTCAGTGAAGCGGTAATAGTCAATATCCAGCACCCTCCCGCCTTCATGAATTTGATAGGCATCGTTTACATGAACGATAAGGCCGGGGGCGATTTTCCGGGCGCGTTGGCGGGCCAGGCTGAATTGATTGTCCACCTTGCCGCGCTGCTGCTGTGGGAACAGTTGATTGATGATTTGCTGTTTGGTGACAGGCCAGTTAAACAGCACGTAAAAAAAGAACTCCAGCGCTTTGGTGTCGTAGCGATAGGCGGTGCGCTGCACCACCTGCCCGTTGATTTGCACACTCTGGTTGCCCAGGGCTTGCACGCGCACATCACCGCCCACCGTAGGCGGTGACGCGGCCTGATAGCGATAGACCAGCAGCGCGTCTATCTGTTGCTGAATATCAACTGGCCCGTCGTAAGCCCACTCCATATGCAGCACCTCTGCTGCGATATACTGTGTGGCATCTGATTCATAGCTGGCCAGCGCTTGCAGGTAGGCGGTGGGGTTGTCGTCCGTCACAATGTCAATCATGGCGTGGCTAAGCGCAATTTCTGGTGCCATGTTGTGCTGTTCTGCAATAAAGAGGGCATCGCGGGCGTGGTTTAACGCTCGTTTGGTGTTCCCCTGCCAGCGGTTCAGCTTGGAAAGCCCCCAATGCACCTGACACCGCAAAAAAGGGTCATCGTTGCCGATGTGCTGCAAACATTGGACGTAGCAGTCTTCCGCTTCGGCATAGCGCCAGGTGTCTCGCTTCACATCGCCCACCCCAAACAACAGGTAAGCACGGGCGCGGGCGTCGTCAACAGCGTTCAGTTGGTCAAGGCCCATGCCGTAGTTGTACAGGGCGTTGTCATAGGCCCCTTGCTCATGATACAACACCCCCATACTGTTGTGGGCATAGGCCAACCGCAGGCCGTCCCCCAGCTTGCGCGACCGCTCAATAAACTTTACGGCTGCGTCATCCGCCAGGGCACGCTCACCTGCCCGCCCAAAAACAATCACTGCATCCTGGTAGATGATACTGTGGGCATTGCCATCGGAATCAATTTTGTAGCTGGTAATAGCGTCTTTTATGGCAGCGGTGGCTTCAGGATGCTGGCCCAGGTAAGAAAGCGCCAGCGCCTTTACCCGTAACAACATCCCCTGCACCATGGCGTTCAGCGTTTTGGTTTGGGCCAGCCGCCGCAGGGCATCTTCGGCCTGTTGAAGGGCACGCTGATAGTCGCCGCCTTCCAGGTGGATGGTAGCGATTTGCGCCTGAACCGCCACGACGCCATCATCATCATTGACGTATTGAAATTGCGATTCTGCTTTAACGAGGGCGCGGTAGGCTTCTGCAAAGCGTAATTGGTGCATCAGCACAATGGCAGCCGCCAGGTAAACGTTGGGCATGTGGGCATCACACGTTTGGAGCTGCGCGTGGAGGTCTAATACGTCGGTGTGGCGTTCGCCCACCAGCAGGGGATGCACAATTTTTTCAGCGATTTCAACGGCAGGGGTAACATCGCCAACCGCCAGGTGATGCGCGATAGCCCGTTCGCCCTGGCCAGCTTCGCGGTAAAACATGGCAGCGGCCCGGTGCAAATCTTGATAGCGAACAGGGTCGCGCTGCTGGAACTGCTCACATAAATACTCCCGAATGTCACCTGGCAGATAGTAGGGGCTGTCGCCTTTCAGGTAATCTTGCAGAAGGGTAACCGGGTCAATGGTCGGTTGGACGCGCACCACGCGGGTAAGTTCCGGGACGGTGAACTGGCGCAAAATAGCTGTCCGTAGGATAGCGTCCTGGGTGGCGTCGTCAGCACTTTGGAAGAACGATGTGAACTGAGATGGGGTAGACATTGCGAAACCTGAATTTCCAAATATCATTTTGAGAATCAAATTATAGCTACCCAGACAGAAAATTTACAATTCGTAATGTTATAATAACTAAACGAACATCTGTTCCCTTTGTTATTCGAGGTAAAATAGTAACGACTCAGCTTGCCCCCACCCCGGCGCTAAAGCGCCACCCCTTCCCTCATTTTGGGGGTAAGGGGCCAGGGGATGGGGGAATTCAGCCGAGTACCTGAGCAGTTAACCTGCAACGGACAAGGCGGGCCTCGTCCGTTGTCCGCCGTAGAGAATTACGGCAAGGTGAATAGATACTGCCGGGGCGCTAAGCGTCGCTAGGCGCGTCCAGTGTGTTCGTGAGGCGCTGGCTTGCTGAGTGGATGCCCGCTGCACCGTCAGGACGCACCCCCTGCTCTTGCGTCGGCTGAAGGGTGCCATCACCCTCGTAGCAGCGCACCTCAAACGTGTGCGTGCCCTCTTCAAACAGCCAGTCATAGCGCCACTTGGCCCACGTCCTATCGCTTAGCGGCTCGCGCATCATAGCTTCTTCCCACTCGCCACCGTCCACGCTCACTTCCACCTTGCTGATGCCGCGCAGCGGGGCCAGCGCCCAACCGCCCACCGGCACGCGGATGTCGTCTTCGTCGCGGTAGAGCGCGTTGCCGCCCACCACGTCCACAACCGACGTTGTGTTCATAATCGCGTCCTCGCTCCAGCCACGGCGCACCCAGTAACCCTGCTCATCCGTGGCCACCACCTGGATGTCAATGATCCACTTGGGCTGCTTCATGCCGTAGCGCTCCGGGATGTAAATGCGAATCGGGAAGCCGTTGCGCTCTGGCAGTGGCTCATCATCGAAGAAGTACGCCAACATGATGCGCTCATCGTTCATGATGGTTTCGATGTTGACGTACTCAAAGAAGCCGTCGCCGCCTTCAATCCGCAGCCACTCGCCGCCCTCTTCAATGTCCATCTCTTCCAGCAGCGTTCGCACGGGCACGCCAGTCCACCGGGTCGTGCTGATGAGGTCACCGCCCAGGCGATTCGAGATACACTGCATGGTGATGATCTCTTCTACCGGGTCGTAGGCTTTCAGGTCGTCCAGCGTGAACTCGCGGTTTTCCGCCACCATGCCGCTAATCGGCAGCGTCCATGTGGCCTCGTCAATCTCAATCGGGCGCGAGGCGATGTCAATGCGGTAGTGGTCTTCGACGGGCGTGTATTCGGGGCGCTGGCCAGGGATCAGATCAAAAGCGAGGTCGCGCTCAGCAGCAACAACCGCCTCAGCAGCGGCGTCTGTGCCCGCCGCCGTCGTCGTGGCATCAGCCGTCGCGGTGGCGGCTTCTTCTTCACCGCCCAGCAGCACGCCCACGCCTGCCCCAACAACCGTGAGCGTGGCCGTTGCGCCACCCACACGCACCAAAAACTCCCGGCGGCTGATGTGTTCAACGTTGCTTTCCGGCAGGTCTCCATCGGTGGCAGTGGCAGCGGCAGCCGCACGCTTACCCACCGGGATCATAGTCAGATCACGGTAAAGCCAGCCCATCGCCATGCCCCATGCAATGAACATCCCCATCACCCACACACTACCGACGAGCGGGTTATACTGGATGAACGGGCGGTTGACGCTAATCCAGGTGAAAAACGCGCCGGTAACGGCACCCAGCGCCGCCCCCACCCCGTAAGACCACTGCTCCATACGGCGCACGATGGCGAAAAAGACGGCGCTCACAATCACACCAAAGCCAATCAGAAAGGCAAAGGCCATACCCTGTTCAATCTGTTTGGCGAGAACGTCTACATCCTCACCACCGAAAGCGATGATCGAATCCACCATAATGTCGATCACCAGCGTAATCAGCCCGCCCGGAATCAGCGGCACCAGCCAGTCGAAAAAGTCGAGCGGCACCAGCGGCAGGCCCACCAGTCGATTTGCTAAGAAGAACAGCGCCAGCAGCGGGGCCGTCACCAGCAAGCCAGCCAGCGCACCCGTCAGGATGCCCGGTTTGTTTTGAGTTGTCATCCGAATCCCTC
>DAOTTY010000042.1:0-4709 GCA_034437575.1 Anaerolineae bacterium
TCCCGCACCTTGCGATAAATCGCCCGATACTCACCTGCCCGCGCAATTACGCCCTCAATCACCACCGCTGCCCGGTGCATCCCCTCGGTGGGGCGCGGGTGCCCCATAGACGACAGCTTGAGCGTGTAGGTGCCCGGTTCGCCCTGGCGCGGCACCACCAAAAAGGCCACATGCTGCTCAATCGTCGGCTCTTTGACGTACACCTCATACAGCACGCTGCCCGGACTGACAAAGGCGTGCATCACACTGACGTGAATGTCGTCCTCGCTGAATGACGCGGTGGTGCGCTCAAACGTGTCTACCATCTGCGATAGGCTGAGCGACGTGGCAAACACAAGGTTGGGCATGGCTATCTCCCGGATGACAGGCACATCTGGCGCGGGGGTGTCTGTACGTTGATAGGCGAAATACTTATTGGTGCGCCCTTCTTTGACGGCCTTCGCTTCGTATTTGGTCGTCACGCGGTTGTTGATGGCGTCGGCCCAGGGCGTAGGGAATTGGTTGGTCAGTCCCGGCGTGTTGGCGAGCAGGTCGTGGCTCATCTCGGCGTATTCTTCAATATCCGTAGCCAGATACAGTATCCCCCCCGGCACAAGGCGGCTGGTGATAGCTGCAACGGTGGGGCGCTTCATCAGGCGGCGGTGGCTGTGCCCGCTTTTGAACCAGGGGTCGGGGAAGTTGACGTGGATTTGCTGCACGCTGGCCGGTTGCAGGGTGTGATGCAGCAGCGTTTCCGCATGGCCGTACACCACACGGGCGTTTGCCACCCCCCGCCGGATAAGCCGCCGCTCAACGGCTTCAAGCGGCTTGCTGGCCACTTCTACGCCGATGATGTTCGCCTGCGGGAACTGCTCGGCCAGGTGGAACAACATTTGGCCGTAGCCAAACCCGATTTCCACAATCAGCGGGCGTGGCTGGCCCACCGTCCCGAACTCGGTGGGCCAGTCCGTCGGCCAGGGGAGGGTATGTGTACTCAGTTGGCGCTGCTGGATGTGCGGCATTTACGGGTTGTGATTGTTGTTCGTTGGGTTGGGCACCGTGTCGAACACGCTGGCGTCGTCACTATCATCGGAGGGGCTGGATAGGCTGGCCGCAGCGCCATTCGCCGGGTCGCCCTCCCCGCGTGAGGTATCATCATCTGGGGGCGGGACGGGCCGCAGCGACGTTTGGGTGGTTTTGGCAAAGCTGACGGGCGGCTGGCTCTGTTGGGTGTGGCCCATTTCGTCGGTTGTGGCGGCTGCTTGCAGGTTGGTTTGCGTTTGCACGGTTGAACGGATGCTGGCGGCTGTCCCCGGTGCGGGGGCCGTCGCAGGCGGGGTACACAGCACCATCTCCGTAAGCAAGTAGGTCATGTCGTTACGCAGGCGCTTGCGGAAGTGGCGCATGGTTTCGCCGTTGTGCAGGCCGTGAATGGTATAGGTATACATCTCATGGATAGACTTACCCGGTACGGTCATATCCGGCTGCCAGCTATCCAGGCGACGCCACGCCCCCAACTGGAACTGGTACAACTCGAACACGATGTTCACTTCCCCGTGTTCGCCCTTCAACTTCACATCCAGCGCAACGGGTAGTGCCGCGCCGCGCTTGTTGATCTCGCGGCCAAGCTGCCTGGCCATGTACTGCGCTGCCGGGCGCACCCGCCGCTGTACGGCCTTTTCAGTGAGGTCGGTTGCGCGATCTGTCGCCCGATTGAGCCGCCGCAGGATGCGGCGCGGGGCGATCACCTGGGTACGGGCCACGCGGCCATAGGTGTCGTACTGGCTGGCCCGCAGCCCCACCACCTTCCAGCCGGAATAGCGCACCCCGGCTGTGTCCGTGAGCAGTTTGCGGGCGTGCAGGTTGCCTTCGGTATCCTCTGCTAACATGGAGCCGTGCTGGGCCACCTGCTGCCACATCTGGCGGCGTCCAGGGAGTGAGTCCGGGTTCATGGGGGGCATCCCGGTATAGGGGGCCGGGTTGGGCGGGAAGGTCGGGCGCGGCACAAATATCAGCCGGATGATGACCAGCACCAGCCACAGCAGCACCACCAGCACCGCAATCCCCCCCATGACAGCGGCCAACTGCACATTGTCTGATAGGTCTACTGCCGCCGGGAAGGGCAGCGCGGTCAGTTGGTCGTTGATAAAGTCCTCCAACGGCTGCAAGACCGGTGCCAGCGGTAGGTCGCTTTCACCCGGAAGGGCGGCGGGCGGCTGTGGTGCATCGGTCACCGGGGGCGGTTGGGCGGGCTGCCCCGGCACGGCCTGCGCCGCCGGCAGTGTGAAGTCACTCAGCAGGCGCACCGTCTCAAACTCCGGCGATAGAATGGTTAGCTCGAACACGACGGTTTCGGTTTCGGGCACCACATCTGGGAAGGCACTGAACGGGAAGACGAGCAGCAGGCTGTGCGTGCCGCCGTTAGCTAACGGGGGGATTTCACGGGTGGTCAGCAGCGTGTCCTGGCCCAGCGCCCGCAGCTCTACAGACGCGCTGAGCGTGGCCGCTGCCCCCTGGTTCGACACGAGAAATTCCGCCTCTACCTGCGTCCCATCGTCGCTGGGCAGCCGCGCAATGTGGAACGCGGTGTAGTCCGGCTCCGGGGAGGTTTGGGCGCTCACTGGTAGTGCAACCAACAACAGCCCGATCAAAATGAAGACGCGACGCATGGCGGGGTTACTCCGAAGTCACTTTTTACAAGAGGTGACATTAAGTGTAGGCGGGATGGCCCATCTTGCCAAGTTACGGCCTCTATACGCTGCGGCTACGCCCCCCACACGGGCGGCACCCCCGCTAGGCCAGGTGAGTACGGCAAAAATCCAGTGTTTCGCGCAGTTTGCGGCGGGTGGCTTTGGGCATGTCAAAAGCCAGCGCGTCCGGGTTGACCTCCACGCTGAGTGAGCCTGTGTAGTTCATGATGACGAGTTCACGTAAAAACGCAGCCAGGTCTACCTCCCCGGACTGCGGTAGGCGGTGTTCGCGCCCGTTTTCGTAGTTGCTCAGGTGGATGTGCTTCACCCGCCCCCCTGCCGCCCGCAGCGGGACAACGGGGTCGATGCCGAAGGTGGCCCAGTGGGTGGTATCCAGCGTCAGGTGGTCATGAACGGCGCTCCACGTTTCGATGGTGTTCCACCACGTCGCGTTCACCTCACGCCCCCACAACCGCGCCGTGGGCATATTTTCTACTGCGATTTCCACTGTTGTTTCTGCCTGTAAGCCTTTTAGCCCGCCGTTGGCCATCCACTGCTTGAAGTCGCCGCGCTCAAACCAGGGGAAGCGCGTCCGCAGCGGGCCGACGCTCACCGAGGCGCGGCTGTAACGCTGCGGCAGATGCACTACGATTCGCCGGGCGTCTGTCTTTTCGGCCAGTTCGACCGTGTGGCGCACCTTGCCTGGTTCGGTATCGCCGTGGCCCCAGCCCATCAGCCGGGTGCTGAAGGGGGTGTGCAGCGCCACAATGGGTAAGTTGTGATCGCTGCTCAAGCGCTTGAGGTAACGGTGATCGCGGGTGCTGTAGCGGTCATCACACATGACCTCAACGCCGTCGTAACCCGCTTCGGCGGCTAACTCGAACGTATAGGCGGTGTCCATCAGCCATAGTGAGCCAGTGGAAACAATTACGGGGATAGTCACGAAGTGGCCCTTTTCCATGCAGGATAGGTGTCTAGGGTTATTTTAGGGTCACACCTGCGCCAGGTCAACAGGTCCGTAAAGTTATTAACACCCCTCACATCAGGGGGGAAGTTTAAGGTTTACGGGTATTAGATTAATACAATACAGGGGCGATGCGGCCCGGTGGAGGGCGGGGCGCGGCAGTGCGCCCCAGGTAACAGATGCAGCCTACTGGCTGTCGCTCCACGTCCAGGTTTCAACGAGTTGGCTGTAGGTGAGCGTGATGGATTCCTCAACCAGTTCGCTGCTGGCTGTGTTGAAGTCGCTGTAGCTGACCTGGGTGATCTGGGCGTCGGTCAGCGTCCAGCGGCGGGTTTCGGTGCCGTCGTCAATGGCCACGATGGCCACGGCGCGGGTAGGGCTGCTGCCCGCTGCAACCGTTTCTTTGATCCACTTGTTAAAAGGCATCGTCACATCGCGCTGCACCATTTTGGCAATAACAAGGGTCGCCGTTGCGGCCCGATCCGTCAGGCTGAAAGACACCAGCCCGCTCACCCGGAAGACGCCCTTTACCGGCTCCCCTTCGATTTCGACGGCGAACTCGTTGCCCTGCAAGCTGTCTACCTCAGTAACGTTGTCACCAGCGGTGATGGCGGCTTCTTCGGGCAGCGGCTCAGCCGCAGCGAGCGCAGCATCAACGGCGGCACGAAACTCGTCGTCGCTGGCTTCTTCTTCCGGGGCGAGGAGTGGCTGCGGCTGTTCATTTTCAGTCATGGGGATTTCTCCTGTGGCAAAGGTTGGTCGAAAGCAAACAGGCCATAGTTTGCAGCATATAACGCGGCAGCGCAACTTAAATCATGCACACGGCGGCACACTGAACCCGTCTACGCTCCAGCCGACCGTCACGCCGGACGCCTTCAACTCACCATCTAACCTTTAACCTTTTCGCTGGATCGTCGTCGTGCCAGTCGTAATCGGGTGCAATTCAGATGATTGGCGATGAAGCCCCCTCAACTCCCCTCTCCCGACCGCCGCTGCGTAGCGGCGATAGTGGGGGAAGGGTGCCGGGGTGGGGGGCAAGCTGAGTCGTTACTTAAAATGAGAGAATGGGGTAATGG
>DAOTTY010000043.1:0-21549 GCA_034437575.1 Anaerolineae bacterium
GGTGTAGACCCGATTGCACTACGCCAGTTGGGAAGCCCCCCTGGTAATATTGAGAAAGACCTGCGAAAACTCTACACTGACATCTCTCAAGAAGCAGCACACTGGCTCGGCCTAGAGTAGGTATGTTTACTGCTCAGGAGAAGAACGAAGACCATGCCTTCCCAAATCAAACCTCGCCCCCAGGAACAGCGACAAAACGTTCATAATGCAGCACAGCAGGCCGTCATGCGTGCCATCGGTGAACGCCCATTGCGCGAACACTTCGATGGCCACACAGCGTCGCACTATCCGCAGTCAGTATCTCGGCTGATTAACGTGCTGGGTATCGTACTACTGCTGGCAGTTTTCACTCCATCTGACTACAGAAGGCACAGGGGGAATGCGTTTTATTGTGAATCGCAAATTAATCTGGCCAGATTTACATGCTTGCGTCATCACGTTAGCGGGTCTCATCAACTATAATAACCAAGGGGAATCGTAAGATTTGCCGAATACACGTCAAACAAATGGCTACGGAGAGAATGATGCACAAGCGACTTGAGGTGCTGCTTATCTTATTCATGATGGGGGTGCTGAGTTGGCCAGGGCCTGTGGCAGCTTATCAGCAGTCTTGGGGGGAAATTGTAGAGGATGGCTGGCAAGCTTATCAGCAGCGGTTCATTTTTTGCGGCGAAGCCTGCGGCAACAATCTGGGTTTAGTGTTTGACCCGGCGATTGGGTACCAGGCGACAAGCGAGAGCAGCGGCTATGGATTACTCATGGCCGTTATGATGGATGACCAGAACACATTTGATGTCATTTATGATGCGACATACACGTACTTCTACAAAGAGGATACGAGCCTGTTCCACTGGCGGGCAGATAACACCGGGGCGATAACAGGGGAAGGGTCAGCGAGTGACGCGGATATTGATATTGCTGCTGCGCTGATTTTTGCCAGCAATCGGGTTAGTGACGGCAAATGGACGGAACATCAGACGCGGCCTTACAACGAGGCCGCCAATGACCTCATTGATGCAATTTACACGTATGACCTGGTGGATGGTATTTACCTGAAACCGGGCGATCAGTTTGGGGGAGCGGGACGTGACATTATAAATCTGTCCTACTTTGCGCCAGCGTGGTTTGTTCTATTTGACGAATTCCAGGGCACAAAACGGTGGCAACCCGTTATTGATGATGGGTATCAGTCACTTGCGGCCAGCCCCGGTGCTGAACTGGGCCTGGTACCGGATTGGTCGCGGGCGAATGGCCAGCCAGCGGATGAATTTTGTGGGCAAATTGGGCGTGATCCTAACGCCTGCGACTTCCATATGCGTTACGATGCGATTCGTGTGCCCTGGCGCCAATCAGCACACTGCATCTGGAATCAAGACCCGCGTGCTTGTCGCTGGGTACAGCGTGAGGTGACGTTTTTGAAAACGTTGCCTGATCCGGTGGCGGATGCTCGCTTTTTCGATATGGAGGGCAATATCACAGTGGAGTACCAAGATACAGTGATGGTGTCCATGTGGATGACGGCGGTTCTAGCGGATCGTGACTACCAACTACTGGCAGCATTTTCTGATGCGTTTACATGGAACCCGACAGTGGGGGGAGCGCCTGGCTACTTTGGCGATGCAGATGACGCTGATGATTACTTCCAACAGTCTTTAGGGTGGTTTGCGGCAGCGTTGCTCTCAGGAGATTTTCGATACATCCGATAGGATGATTGGTTAAATTATGCCAAGCTGAGAACCTCCCCACAGGCTTCAGCTTGGCACCACGGGTAGAGGGAAGCCGGAATGCACGACAGGCCAACCTGACCACGCTAAGATGACGCAGCGCGAAATGCCTATGGAATGCTGAGGGGGTGAAACCCGTTCGCCCCGCTGCGTTGGATGTGAAAAATATGTGAAATATGGGCTTGGCCGGGTGGCAGCAGGCACTTACAATACGTAATGAACTCATCATGATGTAGATAAACGGTGTGGTCTAGCTACCTTATTGGGCCACATACCCTCAAATAGCAGTTGGCCCAAAGTCAGCCACGGCCTCTCATTCTGTACTACGTGAACGTCATTTCATGCCCCAACCTGCGCTTTTGTTTACCTTTTTTGGGTAAGTGCTGGCAAACGTCTGAACAAGCGTAAAATCGCAGTATATGTGCGCGTGAAATGCTTGCAGTTACGCTGCGGACTATGATAGCTTTCAAATAGATCGGGCGAGCACCAGCAAGACTACACAAAAGTCGGATGCAACCGACTGAGCTGGCAAAAAGCTCCATCCAACAATTTTTCATTGTAATAAAAAAATTTAATACTCGGCATCAACCGTCAAGTGTGTAGGTAACGTAGGGAGAAACGTACCATGCAAACTGCCGTACTCATTGCCCTTGCTGGCATCTTGGGCCTGTTTGGCACTGCCAATCAGCAAAGCTCCGTAGTAGAGGCACCGCAAGACGCGGTGGTCGAATCCACAATAAGTGATTACGCCCAGAGCGTGATTGCAGATGATGACATGAATACTGCGGCGCAAGAGACGAGCGCCGTTGCCGTCGTTCTCGCTATCGACACGAGCGATAGCATGTATGGCACCCCCCTTGATCGAGCAAAGGAAGCAGCGATTGTGTTCCTTGAGGAACTCGATCCGAACATTCCTGTCGCCGTTGTGACATTCAGTAGCCAGGCGGAATTGGTTGCGGATTTCACGACTAACCGCGCTAATCTGACCACGGCAATCGAGGGCCTGAATACAGGTGGCGTTACGGCCCTGTATGATGGTAGCTTGCTGGCTGTAGAGACTGCAACCCAGGCACGCGCCCAAGAGCGTGTTGTTGTGCTACTGGGCGATGGTGCTGAATACGGTGAGCAAAGCGCAGCTTTACCTGAGGCTGCACGCGAACTGGCTGTTGATTCCGACGTTGTGATGTACACGGTTGGCCTGGGTTTTGGTGCTGACCGCACCTACTTGGAAGACCTGGCGACAGAGACAAATGGTGAGTTGTTTGAAGCCGCGACGCCGGATGAACTGCTTGCCTACTATTTAGACCTGAGTCGGCGCATCACTGAGCAGGCAGAGGTCGCACAGACGTTAACCGCTGCCAATACGGACGTAATTCCAGCAGCGCAGGCATCTTCTGAACTCCCGCAGACGGGTGGCGGCGAGGTGGCAGTTCCCATAGTGGGTGATCCAAGCGGGAGCGCTCTCGGAACGGGGTTGAATGTAGCGGAGGCTGGTGCCGGTGAGACGGTTCCGGGGGCAAGTATTGCTGAAAGTGGCCCCGTGATCCCGCCTATATCTGACACGTTGCTCGAGCTTGATCTCAACAATGAGCTTGCTGACGAAGACGAAGAAGTAGCTAGCGGGTTAGCCGAAGGTACAAGTGTGGCGACGGCTGGTGGTGAAGGCGAACTTGAAGAAGCCGTTGTCCCCGTCGCAGATGTTTTAGACAGCGGTATCCTGCCGATTTCGGTCACGATTGAGAATGAAGATCAACTAGACGTTGCGGAGCTTAGCCTGAATGGCTATAGCTTGCAGATCTTCGCCGAAAGCCCGTTAGAGTACGATTTGAACATGGCTCAGCTTGAGTCGGGTTTGTATCGCTTGACCCTATCCACAGTTTATGAAAACGGGGTGGTATCCTCGGGTTTCCTGGACTTCGAGATTGTGGAGGTCGAAACGCCGGGCGGCACAATTCTGCGCGAGGCACAGGTGGACGGCGGCACTGTTCCATTCACACTGGAGTTCACGACTGCGGCGGGCTTGGAACCCATTGAAGAAGTGGAAGTGGTTATTGACGGGCCGTCTGATGAGATAACGTCCCTGTCCTTAATAGCTGTGATTTCGCGCCCTATTAACGATGTTTTGCCACCAGGTTTGATGGAACAAGTTGGCAAATCGCGCCCGGTAGCTGCAACGGTGATTATTCTATTCATCACGGTGACTTTGCTACCGCAGGGTGTGTTTACACTGGTGTGGATGCTTTACACCTGGAACAACCCGGCTGCTGCCGAGGCTTATGCCAGCCCGACAACCTACGAAGAACCACATTACAAGTTCACGGCCCTGGTTCCGGCTCGTAAAGAAGAAGAAGTGATTTACGAAACGGTCATGAAGGTGGATGCGGTGAACTATCCTGAGCACTTGAAAGAAACATTGGTGCTGATTCGTGACCAGGACGACGATGATACCATTGCCGAGGTTAGGCGTGCCATGAACGACCTGGGCAACAAGCCAAACCTGCGCCTGATAACGTTTACTGGTGGCCCAAAGAATAAGCCGAATGGTCTGAATCGTGGGTTTGCCGAAGGCACGGGTGATGTGTTCTGCATCTTTGACGCGGAGGACCACCCGCATGAGGAAATTTACCACATCGTGAACACGACGATGATTCGCCGTGGCGCTGACATCGTACAGAGTGGTGTGCAGTTGATGACGCACTTCAACCAGCATGGCCGTGAAGCGTGGTTTGCTGCTCTGAATGTTCTAGAGTATTTCTTCTGGTTCAAGAGTGGCCTGCACTGTTTTACCCGCGAGTTCAGCGTAACGCCGCTGGGGGGTAATACGGTGTTTGGTAAGCGTGAATGGCTGGAAGAGATCGGTTTCCGTCACCACCGTTGGGATGAAGGCCACGAGATTTTGGAAATTTGGGACGAGCAGTGCCTGACGGAGGATGCTGACCTGGGGATTCGCCTGACGAACGTGGGGGCGAGCATTCAGATTGTGTACACGGCAGAGCATGCCACGCAGGAAGAAACGCCGGACAGCGTGGAGCAGTTCATCAAGCAGCGCACCCGTTGGATGCAGGGCTTCTACGAGATCTTCCGCAAGGGGGATTGGCTGGGCATGCCGATGATGAAGCAGAAGATTGTGGGTGTCTACATTCTGCTAAACTCGCTGCTGCAAGCGTCACTGGTTTTGTATTTGCCAATGGGCATCTACATCGCACTAACGCAGGAGGTGCCAGTGCCGTTCGCTATTGTTTCCTGGGTGCCGATTTACCTGCTGTTCCTACAGTTGGTGGCTCAGTTGGTGGGCGTAAAGCAGTATGCTGATGCCTACGGCATTCATATGCCACGCGGCTATCGCCTGAAGATGATGATTTACTACTACCCATACCAGTTGCTGTTGGCTGCGAGTGCTGCGCGTGCTGTGGGTCGCTTCCTGGCTGGTACGAACAACTGGGAAAAGACAAGCCACAGTGGTGCCCACCGCACAGGGACTGCGGCACCCCGCCCGTCTGTAAGCGCGTAGCTTAGTATCATAAGGAGCGAATGACAATGACTGCAACGACACCAACAATCACCCAGGCACAGGCTTCGAGTATTGACGCTACGGCGTCAAACTCGACCACCAAGTTCAACCTGCGAAGCGCAATTTTAGTAACCGCCATCGGCCTTCTGGCGGGGGTCACACTCGGTTACAACATTTTCTACTATCCGTACTTTCAGGACGGCGAAGGCGCCAATATGGCGAAAGCCTACTCCATGATTGAGGAGGGGTCACTCTCTCCCTATACATATGACTATGAAGAAGCCCCCTTTGGTAGCCTGATGTTGACAGCCTGGACCGAGGTTGTTGGAGGGCTAGATGCGTTCGGGTTCAGTGGCAACACGGGCCGCGTGCTGATGCTGATTGTGCATGTGGCAACAGCGATGTTGATCTTCGGCATCGTGAATAAGGTGACGAACAGTGACCTGGCAGCGACGTTGGCAGCGCTCATATTCGTGTTCTCACCGCTAGTTATTGTGTTGCAGCGCCGCGTGCTGTTAGAAAATATGATGCTGTTATGGCTAATGGCATCTGTTTACAGCATTGTCGGGCCAGAGCGGCACTTAACCCATTACTTCATCAGCGCTCTGTTTTATGCGTTGGCGGTACTCACGCGAGGAGCGGCAATTTTCTTTCTACCGGCCTTTGTCTACATCGTGGGCTACACTGCGGACGGTCATCACCGGATATTTGCTCGTAACTTGTGGCTGACGATGGCGGTCGCGCTTATTTCACTGTATCCACTGTACGCAGGGATGCGTTTGGAATTGTTCCCGCAGGGGTGGTGGTTTTTCAGTGGTGACTATCCTCATGTGAGTTTGTGGGAACGTATCATTGATCGTGGCCCAGAAACGGGGCGCTTTTTGAACGTTGGTAGTGGCTTGCTACCTTCGCTGGAACTGTGGACGAGTCTTTCAAATGCGGGTGCTGACCCGATGCTGATCTACGGTGGTGGTATCCTGGCAATCTTCGTTGTGCTGATGAGCATTGAGCAGAAGGCACTGCGCCCCATTATCGCGCTGCTGATGGCCTACATCGTTTACCTGTTGATTGGCGGTCAGGTTGTTCACTCTGACGTGACGCCGCTGCTGCCGCTGCTGGCAATGATGACAGGTATTGCAATTGGTGGGGTTGTACGCTGGACGATCAATCATGTGCCCAATACGTTCGTGAAGTTGGCTGTTGGGCTGGTGGTTTTGACGCTGCTAACATACCCGTTTGTGGCGTTTTACTCAACAATGACTTACCTGTACACGTCTGACCAGACGACGGAGCAGCTAGTGGTGATTGACTGGGTGCGAGAGAACGTTCCAGAAGAGGATTTGATTGCAACGGATAACTTCGCCTTTGTTGAACTGCGTGACGAGTTCCCGAATGTTCACAACTATTGGAAAACGCACACAGACCCTGACATCCAGCTTGTGCTGGATTATAACTGGTGTAGCATCGACTGGATCATTACATCGCCGCAGTTGCTGGAAGACGTGCAAGCCTTCGATATGTGGATGATGAAGGGTGCTATTGAGAACAGCTTCTTGCTGCGAACATATGAGAATGGTGGCTGGCCGATTGAGGTTCGACAGGTGAACAAGGCCACCTGCGATGTTGAAGTCGCTAACAGTTAAGCACACGGAGGGTATTGACTGTGCAACGGAAGTTCTGGTTACTGATTAGCTGCATCTTCGCGCTGTCCTGGGCTGGGTTGGCCCAGGCACAGGGCGAAGAAGCCGAAGTGCCGCCGGAGTATCGTATTGTAGGGCATTACTCGTCTTGGTCTGTCTATAGTGATTTTCTGGTTACTGACTTGCCATTAAACCTGCTTACGCATATGTATTATGGTCCTGTCGGCATTTCAGAAAATGGGCAATGCGAAAGCACGGATGAGTGGGCAGACATGGGCTTCAAGTACCCAGATGATGAGGACACCGAGCGTAGACGCGGTAACTTCAAGCAGTTAGGGATTATCCGAGAGCAGTATCCTAACTTGAAGATCATGATTGACATCGGTGGTTGGGAAAATTCGGTTGAGTTCCCGCAAGTGGCATCCGATGAAGAATTACGCAAGCGTTTTGCAACCTCCTGCCTGGCTTACATGCGGCAGCATGAATTTGATGGCATTAATATCGACTGGCGGTACCCCGTAGTGGGGGGGCTGGAACCCGGTCGGGCGGCGGACGCCCAGAACTTCGCGTTGCTTCTGGAAGCGCTGCGCGAAGAGATTAACGAATGGTCAGAAACAGATGGCGAGCAGTATCTGCTGTCGATCTCAGCACCTGCGACGCCAGACCTTCACGAGTCATTTCGGGTGGATTTGCACCAGCGCTATGTTGACTGGGTAAATGTAACGACTTACGGCTTCCGTGGCTCCTGGAGCGAACTGACGGGGCACCACACACCACTTTATGGTGATGAGCGTGACCCACGCGGGGAACTATCCATTGAACAGTTCAATGCTGATGGGGCCATCAATGCGTATTTGAATTACGGTGTGCCAGCAGAGAAGATCAACATGGGGGTTGCCTTTTACGCTCAGGCATGGCGTAACGTCCCTGAGGGGCAACTGTTTGGTTTGTTCCAAACGAACGACGGCATTCCGAATGGGACACGTGATGGCGGTATCTTGTATTATGGCGATTTGGCTCCGCTTCTGTTTGACACAGACTACATTCAGTACTATGACACAGTGGCGGAGGCCGCGTGGCTGTATAACCCGCGCCGCCGTATAGCGATTAGCTATGAAACGCCACAGTCTATTCGTGCCAAGGCGAACTACATTAGGACGCTTGAACTGGGAGGGGCATATGTGCGGGAGGTCGCTTTTGACGGCGAAGAGTACCCGCTGATACGCACGCTTTCTGGTGTTCTTAATGGGACTTAAGGGCAAAGGGATGCCCTGACGGTTCGCCGTTTAGCACACACGGCACAATAATATTTTTCTCCCTACGTGGGCCACTCGCGTGCATGGCGAGTGGCTTCTTTACGTTCCCCTTTTGCCTGAAAATGTGCGTTGCACCCCTGCGTCATACCTAGCTGATACTGTTGGCGAATCAAGCCCTCACCCTAATCGTACAGGTCAACATTTGTTGTGCTAGACTTTCATTGATGACTCTATCCGGCCATTACCCAAATATGCCAAGGACCGCTCACCCATGAAACGCGATGAACGCCACCTTCGTATTCTGGAACTGCTAAATGATCGGGAACGGTTAGAGGTTGACGCGCTGGCCGAAGCCTTCGCCGTATCCGTTGAAACTATCCGCCGCGACCTGACGACACTTTCTGAACAAGGCATGTTGCGGAAGGTTCACGGCGGCGCGGTTCGCTTTCAAACGGCCAGGGAGCAGAACTTCTTACTGCGCACCCAGGTTAACCGGGCCGCGAAAAAAGCTATCGGGCAGCACATGGCTCAACTCATCGAAGACGGAGACAGCCTGTTTATCAACGCAGGCACTACAACAGCTATTTTCGCAGAGCAAGCTGTTCACCAGCGCCACGAACTTACGATCATCACCAACTGTACCAACATTGCCCACATCATGTGGGGCAATGGTGAAACCGACCACCAAATTTACCTGCTTGGGGGCACCTACAACGGTATCGACACAGAAACAACCGGCTCACAACTTATTAACCAGATTCGCACATTCCAGGTCGATCACGCAGTAGTAACCATTGGCGCACTAGACGCCGCCAATGGCCTCATGGAATATCGCATCGAAGCCGCAGAAATCATCCGGGTGATGTTTCAGCAAGCCCAGACATGCACCCTGCTGGTGGACAATTCCAAACTAGATAAAACCGCACTCGTCAAAATTTGTGATTTGGAACAGGTCGATCAGATCGTAACCGACCGCCTTCCGTCTGAGGACCTTCAGGAAGCCCTCAGCCAGAGCGACGTTCAGTTGCACATCAGCGGCCTGGTTAACTAATCAGCACCAACCGCCTACAGCAGATGACGGTACGCCTCGCCACATCGGTAGCAGGGTTCATCAACTAGCTGATGTGACACACCACAAACACTAAAACAGTTGTAATGGCTTTGGCCCCCAGGGGGGCTTGTTCGCTGGGGTTGGCTTTTTATTGGCCATGCGTGGTATGGCCCTGTGGCTATGTAAGTGAAGGTTGGTTGAGCAGCACAGTTCGCATGGCCGCCGTGACGGCTTCCGGCTGCTCCATCGCACTCAGGTGGCCGCAGTTGGGCACAATTTGCAGTGTGGCGTCAGGTATCTGTTCAGCCATCGCTTGGTGTAGATGCGGCGGGCACAAGCGATCACTATCGCCCGTGAGAACGAGAGTGGGGCAGGTTATCGTCGGCAGGGTGGGGCGGCTGTCCGGGCGTTTGATCTGCGCGGTGATCTGGTTCACGAAGCCCTGCACCCCCACCTCTTCGGCCATCGCCAGCACCTGCGCCCGCATCGTCATGTTTTTTTGATGTTCTGGATGCAGCATGGCGTCTTTCAGGTGATCGGTCGTGACTTCCCGAAAGTTGCCGCTGTGGGCCATCTGCACCAGGTGCTGTTGATAGTCGCGCTTTTGCTGCGTGACGGGCAGCGGCGTGGTATTGAGCAGCAGCATGTGGCTGATTGCCGCCGGGTTTTGCCGCCACAGTTCAAACGCGATGATGCCCCCGTATGACAGGCCCGCCACTGCAAATGGAGCGGGCATCACCTCAAAAATGTGCTGTGCGACAGCGCCCATGTCATCATGTTGGGCCACATCTACCACAACTGGCTCAGCGATGTCGCCCAGTGCCTTAATCTGATGGAGCCACAGCAACCCTGTACACAACGTTCCAGGCAGCAGTACAAGCGGAATTTGGCTCATAAGCGCGGATTTCGTGACACCCTGGCCTGTAACTGTTTTTGCAGCAACTTCGATTCAGCGCGGGCCGCCTTGACCTGCTGAAGCGTAACACCTGGCTGGCCGACTATTTCGAGGAAGACACGCTCACTTTCTATGAAGTCGTCCGCTGCGTCGGCAACTTCGGCAGCAATGTCTTTCGGAATTTGCGTAATGCCGTTACGGTCAGCGTGTAGCAGGTCATCTGGCTGAACGACTAACCCGCCAATTTCGACTGTTGTATACAAATCACGCAGGTGAAAGTAACCGTGTGAGCAAATTTCACCGTTCGTAAACAGTTGGAACCCACCCAAATCAGCCACCTGGTCAATGTCACGGCCTGCGCCATTGGTAATGACGCCCTTTGCCCCGAACGCCTTATATGTGGTACACATTATTTCCCCGAACATCGCTGCTACGGGCGGGGCGTCTACATCCTGGATCACAACGATTGCGCTGCCCGAAAGCTGCGCGAACCCTTCAATCTGCGCCTCAAGCCAGGGATAGCCTTCAGTGGCTGCCCCCGGCGGGAAGGCTGATCGAGCAACGGCTGTCGCCGCAAACCCGACAACGGGCGGCAGGTCCGGGAAGTTCGCCCGAATACCAGCAGACGTGACGTAGCCCACACTGCGCGGACGCACATCAAACAGTTCGATCACATTGCAAATCGTCGGCGTGTCGAACGCCGCCAGTTTGTTGAGTGTCGCTTCAGAAATCTCCATGAGGTTATCTTATCGACAGTGTGACTATTCCAGCGGGATTTCCCTGTCCATTCGGGCCTGAAGGCGGTCGATGAGCGACTGCTTCATGTCTTCGTAGTTATCCGGCTTCACCATCCTCCCGTTCTCATCCGCATAGAAGCCAAGTTCCTTCGCGCCGTCCTCAACCGACTTGGCCCAGTACGGGTCTTTACCCTGATAAACTTCGTGCTGATCCAGCACACCCAGGATCACACCGCCTTCGTTTTCCGTCTTGCTAACCTCGAAGCGACGCCACAACCCCGCCGGGAGCGAAATGCAGTCCCACGGGCCAATTTCAACATGACCTTCCGGCTCGGCATCCGGGTCATTACCCCAGTAGAACGTCCATTGGCCCTTTAGCGGCATGAACATCTCCACATAGTCATGTGTGTGATAGGCCGGGCCATTGCCCGGTTCCGCATAGTGCATCCCAATCTGGAAGGTGTGGGGCGCGTTGAGTTCGGGTTCATAGTCAGGGTTTTCACTGGCTGTGTCCCCAATCAAGGCGTAGTTCAGGCGCTGGTGCCCCTCCTGCGGACTGTCAATAAACATCACCGGATTCGGCTTTTTCCGCACATCGGAAAAGCGAATAACCCGCTTCATCATCTCTTCGTTGGTGACTTTGGGATGTTCCATAGCAAAATACCTTTACACTTTAACAAGGATGCGTGCTTAACGTGCGTGAACCTAACAAGCACCAACAGGATTGTCAAGCAATTTGCATGGCAAACACCGTTACCCATTCGCCCTGCGTTACATACAATGCTCTCCTTTAGCATTCGTACACCACAACTGGAGATTTCAACCGATGAAAACGTATCGCCTCGCCCTGATCGGTTTCGGCAATGTGGGGCAGGGCCTCGTGCAAATCCTGCATGACCGCAGCCCCTTCTTCGAGCAGGCTTATCGCGCTCGCTTTGAGATCGTCGCCGTGTGTACCCTCAGCAAAGGCAACATCTACCACCCCAACGGCCTGTCCCCACAATCCCTGCTCGACGGGCAGGCTGCGGGCAGTTGGGATGGCATCAGCGCCGACCACCACGATTGGCCTACGGACAAAATTATTGCAGAAAGCACTGCCGATGTGATTGTCGAACTCAGTTACACCGACCTGCAAACTGCCGAACCCGCCCTGACCTACATTCGGGGGGCGCTCAACGCGAGCAAGCACGTTATCACTGCTAACAAGGGGCCGGTTGCTTTATATTACCCGCAACTGCTGGAACTCGCCCGCTCAAAGAACCTGACCATCGGCGTTGAGGGCACCGTCATGAGCGGCACCCCCGCCGTCACGCTCGGCCTGGATGCGCTAATGGGTGCGGGCATCACGAAGGTGCAGGGCATCCTCAACGGCACCACCAACTACATTCTCACCCAGATGGAAAACAACATCGCCTATGCCGACGCGCTCAGCGAAGCCCAGGCCAAAGGCTACGCCGAAGCCGACCCCTCCGGTGACGTGGACGGCTATGATGCTGCCGCGAAGGTCGTTATCATCGCCAACCTGCTGATGGGCTTGCCGCTCACCCTGACCGACATTAACCGTACAGGCATCAGTCAACTTACGCTTGACGACATCAAAGCCGCACAGAGCGCCAACGAGCGCTGGAAGCTCATCGGTACAGTGGAAAAGCACACCGACGGGTTTACTGCCGCTGTTAAACCCATACGCCTATCCGTCTCGCATCCGTTAGCGGGCGTTGCCGGGGCTACCAACGCCATCACCTACACGACTGATCTGATGGGCGATGTCACGTTGATCGGGCCTGGAGCAGGCCGCCGGGAAACCGGCTACGCCATCATCGAAGACCTGCTGGCACTGCACCGCCAACAAAGCTGAGCCGACGGCCCCAAAAACGCTTAACCGTTGTGAGGTTGAGTCTGCTTGCCCTTCAGGTTAACATGCTCCTAGTGATTCTGTGTCAGCTTATTTACCTGGAGCAATAATGACATTTAACCCCTACCTGGAGGGCAACTTCGCGCCAGTTCACACCGAACTGATGGTTGATAATTTGCAAGTCATTGGTGACCTGCCAGAAGACATTAACGGCATGTACGTGCGGAACGGCCCCAACCCCGCCTTTTCGCCCAAAAGCGCCCATCACTGGTTCGATGGTGACGGGATGTTACACGGCGTCCGGTTACAACATGGCAAAGCGTCATACATCAACCGCTACATCCGCACCACCGGCTTTGAACTGGAACAGCAGATGGGCCGCGCCATCTGGACAGGGTTAGTCGGGTTAAAGGGCTTTGAACTCATCAAAACGCTCATCCACAAGCCGCACGGCATGATGACCAAGCACACTGCAAATACGTCACTGGTGTGGCACGATGGCAAGCTGCTGGCCCTGTGGGAAGGCGGCAACCCCCACGAAATCAGCGTGCCGGGGCTAGAAACCGTCGGCCAGTTTGACTTCGGGGCACCGCTCAAAGCCTTTACTGCCCACCCCAAAGTGGACAGCATTACAGGCGAGATGATGTTCTTCGGCTACCAACTGACCGAGCCGCCCTACGTGCAGTACACCGTCACCGACGCCAACGGCCAGATTTTGCGTACCGTCCCGATAGACATCCCCAAACCCGTCATGATGCACGACTTCGCCGTGACCGAACACTACACCATATTCATGGACTTGCCGCTGGAGTTCACCAAGCGCGAGATGTTCATGACCGGCCAGAGCTTCGGCTTCAACCCGCAGCGCCCCTCTCGCTTCGGCATTATGCCGCGTCACGGCAGTACGGATGACATGCGCTGGTTTGAGGCCCCACCGTGCTTCATCTTTCATACGCTCAACGCCTATGAAGACGGCGATGAAGTGGTGCTGGTCGCTGCCCGCATGAACCGCTCGGTAATCGCGCCTCCCGGCCACTCTACTGCACACGGCCACCATACAGACAGCATCGAACAACCGCTGTCAGAGGAAACGTCATCCCGGCTGCACGAGTGGCGCTTCAACCTGACGACTGGCCAGGTCACAGAGCGCCCCCTGGACGACACCCTGACCGACTTCCCGCGCATCCACGAGGGGCACCTGGGCTACAAAACCCGCTATGGCTACTCCGCCCGGCTGATGCCTGCCACCCCGCACGCTGTCCCACTGTTTGATGGCATCCTCAAGTACGATGTGCTGGGTAACGACATCGACTTCCACAGCTACGGCCCCAGGCGCTACGGCGGCGAAGCCGTGTTCGTCCCGCGCCAAAACGGCACGGCAGAAGATGATGGCTATGTGGTCACGTTCGTCTACGATGCAAACACCGAATGCAGCGAACTCATCGTGGCAGACGCCCAACACATGGATGCCCCCCCCATTGCCCGCGTGATAATGCCGCAGCGTGTGCCATTTGGTTTTCACGGCATCTGGATTGACCAGACGCAAATCAAAAGCAGCGCTTAACTCGTCTTGACGGTCAGCCGCACCGCGCCGCTGACCGTCTGTCCTGGCTCCACCACAAAAACGCCATGACCATCAATGCCGTTCTCCCGCAGCGTGAACCCATCGTTGGCGTTCGTCTGCGGTTCCACAGCCAGGGTACCATCCGGTGCCTTGTGCAGGATGATGTGCTTAAACAGCGGGTCTGCCGTCATCTGAATTTCAGTCGCCCAATCCTGATAAATCAACCGAACGGGTGCCTTAACATCACGATGAGTCAGCAAGTCATCCAACGGCATATCCTGACTGACGCCTCGCGGCTGCCGAAAGTCGAGCGCAGCGGGCACAGGTTCAGGCGCGGCATCGGCCATTGCCGCCGTCAGCTTGAAGTAGTGCGAACACGGCACTTGCAGCAGCGGCATCGCATCCCCCATATGCTGGAAGTACGGGTGAAAACCAAACCCCACCGGGAACGGGCGCTCATCTTTGCTGGTCAGGTCTACCCGCCAGATGAAATCAGCCCCATCCAGTTCATAGGTGAGTGTGGCTTTCAACGCAAACGGGTAGTTGAAGTCGTCAAACGCAGCAGAATCGAGCGTCATTTGCAGGCGCGTCTCTGTTGCGTCGGCCACCTTCCAGGGGCGCTTACGCACATCTCCATGACGCGCTGTGCCGTCGTCTGTCGTAGTTTGTAACTGCCACGACGCACCCTCAAAGCGCAGCAGCCCATCCCGAATGCGATTGGCCCACGGCAGCATCAAAAAGCTGCTCGGCTTGCTGTACTGCTCAGCGGGCGTCGGGCGGATCACATCCAGCCATATCCCACTGCGCCGGATGCGCCCAAACACCACACTCCCGCCATATTCGGGGATGATCCCTGTTTGCCAGTTTGCATTTTCCAGTCGATAAACGCGCATCAATAGCCCCCATCGGTGCCTAGTGAATGCTGTCAAACCCCGATCATACTGCACCAAACAGCATTCGCCCAAGATTGGTACGCTGGTGCTAAAACCTGCAACAAACGCTTTACAGCGTACACCGCCCTGAAGACAATAACTGATAGGTACACCCCGTCACACAGCGGTGTTTGCCCCCCTATGGTCATTGAGGAGATGCAGCATTGAATCACCCAAATAACCCCCTACGTGTACTTCTATTTACCGTTGCCCTGAGTGTGTTGGTTATCACCGCTCCGGCAGCCGCTCAAAACGGCCCCGTCACGATCACCTGGTTTGTGGGCATAGGTACAGGTACCCAACCATCACAGATCGAAATACAGCAGACCGTCATTGACGAATTCAACAGCTCACAAGACGACATTCAACTTGAGCTAGTCGTTGAGCCGTATAACACCGCCCCGGCGACACTGCGTCAGGCTATTGATTCAGGTACCGCCCCGGACATTATCGGGCCAGTTGGCGGCGAGGGTACGGCTGCCTTTCGCGGGGAATTCCTTGATCTTCAGCCCCTGGTAGAAGAAGATGACTACGATCTGGACCAGTTCATTAACGCCACCGTCGAAGCGCAGCGCGTTGACGGCGACCTCATCGGCCTGCCGATTGCCATCTACCCGGCCATGCTGATGTACCGCCCGGCCCTGTTTGACGCGGCCAACCTGAACTACCCGCCGTCAGACTATGGCCAGATGTACATGCTAGACGGTGAGGAAGTGCCCTGGAGCATCGAAACCATGAGCGAAGTGGCTATGCGCCTGACCCTGGACGCCGATGGCAACAACGCAACCGACGCAGACTTCAACCCAGGAAATGTCGTTCAGTGGGGCTTTTACTTGCAAAACGCTGGCCCCATGCGCCAGACAGTAACCCTTTTCGGTGCCGGGTCGCTGGTTAACGACGACCGGGAGGCCGTCATGCCACAATTCTGGCGCGAAGGGTTCCAGTGGTTCTACGACGGCATCTGGGAAGATCACTTCATCGCCCCTCTCAGCGACTCGTCTGACTTTGCCAGCGGCAATGTAGCAATGGCTCGCGCCCAGTTGTGGTATACCTGCTGCATTACAGACGCCGAATGGGACGCTGGCGCACTACCCGCCTATGAAGGCCAGGTAACCGCACAACTTCACTCAGACGCCTTCCGCATCTACGAAGGCACCGAACACCCTGAAGAAGCCTTTGAGGTACTCACCTATCTGGCGGACGAAGCCTCGCTCGAACTACTCAGCGCTTATGGTGGTATGCCCGCCCGCCAGTCAGACCAGCCCGCCTTCTTTGCGGAGATCATCCGCCGTTACCCGCAGGGCGTTAACTGGAACGTGGTCCAGGCGGGCATCGACCTTGCCGACAACCCCAGCCACGAGGAATGGCTCCCCAACGACGAACTCGCCAACGAACGCATTGACGCGTTCCGCCTGTACATTGAATCCACACCCGACCTCGACATTGACGCGGAGATCGACCAACTGCTGATCGACCTCCAGGAAATATACGACGCCTACGACCCCACCGTCGAATAGTGCGCTAAGACCAGGCAGCGCTAACTTTGGCGCTGCCTATCTCGACTCTACTCAAAGATGTTGCCATAACGGTGCGTCGTCTGCGTGATGGCCTGCTCTTTGAAGAAATGCCGCAGTTCCAGCCGGCCATTGCTTACCACCGCCGCGCCAATCACGGGCACATGCGCCGCATTTGCCACCTCACGCACTGCCGCCGATACCGGCCCAAGCACGCGCAGCCGCTGCTCATACTGGAAGCGCTCGTTACGAAGGGCGTCAATCAATGCGGCCTCATTCTCCGTCACAACATCAATCCCGCTGCCCAGGCCATCCGGCAACCGGACGCCCCCACCCAGGCTGATACGCAGTGCTACGCCGCATACCGTCGCCGCCAGCGCCACACGCTGAATATCGACAACACGGGCACCAGCCTCAATACGCAAAATCATGCGCTTGATGGGGCGATAGCGGAACACGTTGCTCTCACCGAGTATCTGGCTGGGGTCATGCTCAAGGCTGAAGTGAGTTTCCCAGGCATGGGCGTAACTGTGCTTGGCCCGCTTGAGCAAGTCAGCGCTCTCGGTGGTTTTGTCTGCCCAGTGGCCCAGGGCAAACGTGTAGTTGGGGCCACCCGCCTTTGAGTAGCCAAATACCGAGCGCTTCCAGCCGCCAAACGGCTGTCGCTGCACAATCGCGCCGGTAGTGCCCCGGTTCACGTAGGCATTCCCCGCCTGGATGCGCTCACGCCACACAGCAATTTCACGGTCATCCAGGGATTGCAGTCCGCTCGTCAGGCCATAGTCTGTGCCGTTAGCAAGGTCAAGCGCGTGATCCAGGTCAAGCGCCCGCATCAGGCCCAACACTGGCCCAAATACCTCCGTTTTGTGGAAGAACGACCCCGGCCTGATACCCATCTTAATACCTGGCGTCCAGCAGTTCGGATTGCCGTCAACCATATGCGGTTCCAGCAACCAGCTTTCTCCCGGCTCAAGCTGTGTAAGTGCCCGGTTCAACCTGGCGTCTGGCTCACGGATGACGGGGGCCATCGTCGTGTGCTGCTCCCAGGCCGGGCCAACAATCAGGCTGTTAGCTGCATCACGCAGTTGGCGAATGAACGCCTCATCGTCGTACACTTCCGCCTCCAGGATGCCCAGGCTTGCTGCGGAACACTTCTGCCCGGCGTGCCCAAACGCCGACTTTACAAGGTCCTTCACAGCCTGGTCACGGTCCGCCATTGCCGTGACGATCATGGCGTTTTTGCCGCTCGTCTCTGCAAACAGGCGCATGTCCGGCTTCCAGTTGAGGAACATCCGCGCCGTGTCATACGCCCCCGTCAGGATAACCGCGTCTACGCGCTCATCCGTGACCAGCCCTTTGCCTACTTCATTGTCCGTCGTGGGCACAAACTGGAGTACAGCCTTCGGAATGCCCGCATCCCACAGCGCATTGACAATCTGCCAACCCACGAGCGCTGCTTCTGGCGCGGGCTTAAACAGCACCGTATTGCCCGCCATCAGTGCGGCCAGCGTGCCCCCCGTCGGGATCGCCATCGGGAAGTTCCAGGGCGGGGTAATTAGCACGACACCCAGCGGTTCGTAATCAACATCTGCAAATTCGGTGTCCATCCCATCAAATGACCGGGCGTAGTAGTTAGCAAAGTCAACGGCCTCGCTCACCTCCGGGTCAGACTGGTCAACCGTCTTGCCGCTGTCACGCAGCATCGCCCCCAGGAACGCTCCGCGTCGGTTGGCCAGGGCCTCCGCACAGCGCACCAGCAGTTGCTTGCGCTCTGTAAAGCTGAGGGCTTGCCAACTTTCTTTGGCGGCGGTCGCCGTTTCTAAAGCTGTGTTAATCTGATCCGGGCTGGCCAGCGCATAACGATAAGCAGTTGCCTCCGGGCGTGCCGGGTCAACGCCCTCGGCCTTTGCCTCCGTGTGGATGAACTCACCGGCAATTTGCAACGGGATGTCATCAAACTCACGGTCACGCCATGCCTCAAATATCTGGCTGACCCACCGCTGATTTTGTGGCAGCGAGAAGTCCGTGTCCGGCTCGTTGTGGAACGGCGCTTCGGCGTCATACGTGATTTCTTCCGTGATGCGGTTCTGCTGGCGGTTGGGCGTCGTCTGCGCCGTTTCCATTTGCTCAACAGCACTCAGGAAGATGTCGCGCTGCTTGTTCCACGCCGGGCTACCTACATCCAGCGCAAACAGATCATGCAAGAAGTTTTCCTCAGAGGTGTTTTCGTCCAGGCGACGTACCAGATAAGCAATCGCACTGTGGAAGTCCTCACGCTTGACGACAGGCGCATACAGCAGCAGTCCATCGGCCTTCTGTTGCACCACCCGCGCCTGATGGTTGGCCATGCCTTCCAACATCTCAAACTCAACATGATCTTCAACACCATGCCGTTCGCGCAGCAGCAGCGCATAGCTCACATCGAACAGATTATGGCTGCCCACGCCTAAGTTCACGGCGGGGGCGTGTTCCGGCTGGCAGCCGTATGCCACCATACGCTTGAAGTTGGCGTCCACATCCGTCTTGGTGTCGTAGGGGGCCTGTTCCCAACCGTGAATGGCTGCGTCCACACGCTCCATAGCTAAGTTAGCGCCCTTCACAATCCGCAGCTTGATTGGTGCGCCGCCGCGCTTAACCCGCGCCTGTGCCCATCGCGTCAGGTCATGCTGAATCTCGAACGAATCCGGCAGGTAGGCTTGCAGCACAATACCCGCACGAAAGGTCTCAAACTCCGGTTCGTCAAGCACCTGCTTGAACGCCGCCACCGTCAGATGCAAATCGCGGTATTCTTCCATGTCCAGGTTGACGAACTTCGGCACCGTTATGCCGCTCGGATAGCGGTACTCGTGGGCCAGCGCCTGTCGATACAGCGTCCGCAGGCGCTCTTTAATCTGCTCAACCGTGTACTCGAACGCAATCAGGTTAATCTGACTGCACACCGACGAAATCTTTACAGAGATGTATTCCACATCCGGGCGGGCCAGCAAATCCAGGTAGGCTTGCAGCCGCTTCTGCGCCTCACCTTCACCCAAAATCGCTTCACCCAGGTAATTGACATTTAGCCGCGTCCCAGATTCACGCCGCTTTTGCAAATATGCCCGGAACGCATCATGTTCACCCGGCAGAATCACGTTTTGCGTTTCCTGGCGCAGCTTAGCTACAATAAACGGCACGACCCACTGCGGCGTAATGCGCCCGACAAGGCTGCTTGTCCACAGCGCGGCCTGCTCCCAGCTATGCATATAGCTTGGCACGCCGTAGCGGTTCACCAAATGAGCGACCTGGCTCGCAATCCGCCCCGCGTCATGGCTGCGAAACGCCTGATCTGGCATGAGCATGGTCAACGTTTTGCCGTTGGCATCCGTCATCATCCCGGCGATTTTGGCGGCCTGAGCCTTTTCCGCTTCGGTCTGTTCTAACGCCGCCCGCTGTAGCAACTCTGCTGCCAGCTTAACCGCGTCCTGTGCTAATGGGTCTACCCGTGTGTTATCCGACTGAAAATCAATAACTGCCATTTCTTCGAGTCCTCCAACAATTACGGCCTGTGGCCAATGGCATATGAAATATCTACTGCGGTCTGGTGTACTCGCTCCGCAAGCGGAACGGCCTGTTGGGGTGTAATGCGAACACTAGGCCCCACCAGGCTCACTGCCGCCTTAACGCTACCGTTGTGGTCAAAAATAGGCGCACCTATCGCAACCAGCCCCTCCTCCAACTCACCCGTCACAATGGAATAGTAGCAGTCTCGAACGGCGGCAAGGTCAGCCTGTAAGTCAGCCTGGGTGAGGCGCGTCTGCCCGGTATAGTCTGGCAGTGGAAAAGTCAACATCCCTGAAACTTGCTCGTGTGGTGTAAAGGCCAGCACGACCTTACCTGTTGATGTGGCGTGGATGGGCAGGCGCGTCCCAATATATTGGGTGATGCCCACCAGATGCCTACCCAGCACCTCGTCAATCACCAGCATCATCCAACTACCGTTCTCATCGCCGGGGCGCGGAATTTCCAGCGTCACGGTTTCGCCCGTCGCCTGTGACAGGCGTGTGAGGTGCGTGTGGGCAACATGACGCAGGTTGTTCACCCGTGCTGCTCGTCCCCCCAGCGCAATCATTTCTGCCCCCAGGTGATACCTGCCACCATCGTCACGCTCAACCAGCCCCTCTTTTTCCAGGGCTGTGAGCATCCGAAAGGCCGTTGTTTTATTCAGGTCAAGTGATGCGGCCAGCGCCCCAAGCTCCCATATGGGGTGGTCGTCGTTGAAGGCTTTAAGCAGCTTCACTGCCCTGTAGATGGATTGTGCGCCGTCTGTCATTTCACAATACGAATCTTTTATTCACATTATGGAATAGGATAGCACGAAACACTGAAGATTGTCAATATACGACCTCTTTGTATACTATGTTGCCGTTATGAGATGCTTTCTTGTGCAAAAGTCGCAATTTTTGTTGGGTTTGGGCACAGTAGCGTCCACACGATTTATTCAACATTTCTTAGATGGAGATACATTATGATGCAGCAGCGTGGCACTCACGATGCCCTACCCGACCCGCGCAACGACAACGTGCTTGTCTACGTCAACGGTGAGATGGTTCATCGCAGTCGGGCAACGGTATCTGTATTTGATAGTGGCTACTTGATCGGTGATGGCGTGTGGGAAGGCATTCGGCTGCACGATGGGGTGTTCGCTTTCCTGAACGAGCACATGGATCGACTGTTCCAGGGGGCGTTGGCCATCGGCATGGACATCGGCAAAACCCGTGACGAACTGATTGCCGCACTGCGGCAGACAGTTGACGCCAACAACATGACTGACAATGTGCATTTACGGCTGATGATTACACGCGGCATCAAAAAAACGCCCTCCCAAGACCCA
>DAOTTY010000044.1:0-54265 GCA_034437575.1 Anaerolineae bacterium
GAGCGGCATCAGGCTGCGTGGACGGACAAGCACGAACACCTGTGGGAACAGGTCGGCAGTGTGCTGGAGGATGTGGACAAAGAGCCGCTGACGATTGACACATTAGACAGCCGTCCCGATCAGCTTGTGGTGTCGCTACAGCGCAGCATCAATGGCTTTCGCGGCTATCAAAACAACACCAAAACAACAATTGAAAATGCGATGCACGCCTTTCGGCGTGAATACCCGGACGAAGGTGTGTCACTCACAGCGGATATTCAGGCACTGCTTGAATACGAGGCTATTCACGAACGGTTGGCTACCGACGATTTGCCGAAACACGAAGAACGCTTTAAGCAGATGCTTGACCGCACTGTGACACGCGGCGTCATGGCGTTTTACACCAACCTGACGGAACAAGAGAGCAAGATCGGTCGCAGCATTGGCGAGTTGAACGACTCCCTGGCGCAGGTAGATTACGGCGGCGGTTCGATTATTCGTCTGATTGCTGAGCGTTCGCCTGATGTAGAAATCAACGACTTTCAGCGTGAACTCAAAGCCTGTATTCCCGACGCTGGTGATGATTCACCGGAAGAACTCGAACGAGCCTATACCCGCATCAAAGACCTGATCGAACGCTTTGACAACGACCCCAACTGGATGAAACGGGTGATAGATGTGCGGCGCTGGCGGGTGTTTGCGGCTGAACAGATTAACACAGAGGGGCAGCAGCTCGACTATTACAGCGACTCGTCGGGCAAATCGGGCGGGCAGAAGGCGAAGCTGGCCTATACGATTCTGGCATCGGCTATCGCTTACCAGTATGGCCTGCAAGACACCACTGCCGGGGATCGCTCGTTCCGGCTGGTTGTTATTGATGAGGCGTTCAGCAAGCTGGACGACGACAACGCCCGCTTTGCCATGAAATTATTTGACCAACTGGGGCTGCAACTGCTTGTCGTCACACCCATGCAGCAGCTTCACATCATTGAGGATTTTGTACACGCCTATCATGTTGTGGTCAACAACGACACGGGCAGCTATTCGCGTCTGTTCAATCTTACCCAGGCAGAATATCGTGAGCGCCGCCGTGAGTTCCAGGCGCAGGGCCAGCGTGCATGATTACCCCGGCAGAAATTGTCAAAAAGGCAGAGCGCAAATACCATGCTGTGCTGCGTGCCTACCTGAACGATGATGGCCTGTTCCCGCTGGAATTCCCGGTAGGGCGGTCATCGAAAAATCTGGTGGAGCGCCGCCAACAAATTGACGACCTCCGCCAGCGATCCAAAGAAATCACTGGGCAGGGATACGCGCTGGAATGGCAAACGATCAACCAGCGTGACCTGGGCAAACAGACGACACCGCGCCGTGTTGTCATTGAGAACCTGGAAGACTATCTGGCAGTGGTTCGCAAGCGGACTGACTACCAGCAGTTTGTGAACGATGTTGAGCGCATCCGCCGCCGTATGCCTGCGCTTGAAAACTGGCTGCTGGCAAATCCGCTTGACGTAATTGGGTACAGCGGCCAGTGGGATGACCTGCTGACGGTGTGTGACTACTTTGTAAAGCACTCTTGCCCAAACGTCTACATCCGTGAGTTACCTATTCCAGTACACACGAAGTTTATTGAGCAGCACAGCCGCATCCTGCGCGATTTGCTGGATGCACTGCTGCCTGTGGAGGCGGTGAACACCGATGCCAAAGACTTCACGGAGCGCTTCGGCCTCAAAGCCCCTCCGCACACCATCCGGCTGCGCTTATTGGAAGAGCAGCTTGATTGGCAATACGACCTGCGTCTCGATGACCTCACGCTACCTGTTGACCAACTCGCGCACCTGCTGGCCGAGCACATCCAACCCAAAACCGTTATTATTGCAGAAAACATGATGAACTTCTTGACGCTTCCCCAAACACCGAACAGCATCGGGTTGTTCGGGCGCGGTTTCGCCGTGCAGTTGTTGGCCAACGTGGAATGGCTACATCAATGCCGGGTCATCTACTGGGGGGACATTGACGCGCACGGGTTCCAAATCCTGTCAGATTTGCGGCAGTTATTTCCGCATGTACAATCTGTCATGATGGATCAGCAGACGCTGGACGATCATGCTGAGTATGCGGTGGCGGGAAATCGGGTGGGTGTGCGCCGCTTTGACGGCTTGACGGAAGCTGAGGCGATAGTTGCACGGCACGTTTTAGAACACAACGTGCGCGTGGAGCAAGAGCACATTCCGCAAGCCTATGCGCGTATCCGGTTAGATCACATTCTGCGCTTTAGCGGCACCAGCACAGCCTGATTGGATGTGTGTGGCTGGCTGGTGATTCCGCGCATAACTATTCCCCGGTTGGCAACCAGATATTCTTATACTGGACAGCTTCCCGCAGGAACTCATCGCCTTCGCCCTGATGCACGTCTGCCCAATCCCTTGATTCTCCATAGCTGACCCAGGTGCGTTTCATGTTGCCGGCACTCAGGCGCTCAACCTCGTAAGACCCCTGCGCGTCACCAAAATACCACAGGGCATCCACGTCATCGTGTTCAACCAGTGTCTTTGTAAGATGGTCGCGGTCACCCGTAACAATGTTCACCACACCACCGGGCACGTCAGACGTATCCAGCACCTGATACAGATCGGTTGCGGCCAGCGGGTGCGGCGATGAGGGAATCACGACGACGGCGTTCCCGCGTGCAATCGCGGGGGCAACCAGGGAGACGAACCCTAACAGCGGGTGGGCTTCGGGGGCCGCGATGCCAATAACGCCGATGGGTTCCGTAACAGCGACAACGAGGCCGCGCATGGGTGTCTCTTGCACGGTGCCGCCGAACTTATCAGCATAGGCGGCGTAGGTGAACCAGCGCGAGATGCTGTTGTTGACCTCTGCCTGCGCCTCGGTGACACTTGCGCCGGTCATCGACTGGATGCGGGCGGCAAACTCATCAGCGCGAGCGCTAAGATTTTCCGCAATGTAATAGAGGATTTGGGCACGCAAATGACCAGACGCTTTCGCCCAGCCCGGTTGCGCCTTGTTTGCTGCTTCGACAGCATTGCGAATATCCTTCCGGTTGCCGTCACCCACCTGACCGACGCCGTGCCCTTTGGCGTCTAGCACGGCGCGGGTGTAGTTTCCGTCTGGGCGTTTTTGTTTGCCGCCAATGTAGAGTTTGGGCGTGCGGTCAATGGATGGGGTGGGCGTGCCGGGTTTTCCGTTGAGGGGGACTGGTCCCGGCGGCACCGACGCGCCCCAGTTTGTGCGCTCGGCAGTGAATTGGGGGCGGGGGCGCTGCTGCCACATGGGGCGCAGGTACTCAAACAACCCCTCTTTGCCCCCCTCACGGCCAAAGCCGCTTTCACGGTAGCCGCCGAAACCGCTGGCCCCGTCAAAGACGTTGGTGCAGTTGACCCACACCACCCCCGCCTTGATCTTCGATGCAACATCTAGCGACAGATTCACATTTTCGCTCCACACAGACGCAGCCAATCCATAACGAGTGTTGTTTGCCAGTTCAACCGCTTCCGATGGCGTGCGGAAGGTCATGGCGACCAGAACCGGGCCAAAGATTTCTTCCTGGGCGGCGCTGGCTGATGGGGCAACATTGGTGAGCAGCGTTGGGGGGTAAAAGCAGCCGTTTTCTGGCAGGTCGATGGCCGGTTGGTAGATGTCCGCCCCTTCGCGTTTTGCAATGTTTACCCACTTTTGAATGGTCTCATGCTGGACGGGAGCAACGACGGCCCCCATATCAACACCCTTATCCAGCGAGTCACCGACGCGCAGCGTATCCATCCGCGCCCGCAGCTTGTCCAGGAAGCGCGGCGCGATATTTTCCTGAATAAGCATACGCGATCCAGCACAGCAGACCTGCCCCTGATTGAACCAGATGGCATCGACAAGGCCCTCAATCGCGCTGTCCTGATCGGCATCATCGAAGATGACAAACGGTGACTTGCCACCCAGTTCCAAAGAAAGCCGCTTTCCGGTTCCGGCAGTGACCCGACGGATGATGCGCCCAACAGCCGTACTGCCTGTGAAGGCGATTTTGTCAAAGTCGGGGTGAGCAGTGATGGCCGCCCCCGCCTCATCACCGCCAGTAACGATATTGACCACCCCCGGCGGCAAACCCGCTTCCGAAATAACCTCCGCGAAGGCCAGGGCGGTGAGTGGGGTATAGGGGGCCGGTTTAAGCACCACCGTATTGCCCGTTGCCAGCGCGGGGGCAATCTTCCAGGCCAGCATCAACAGCGGGAAGTTCCAGGGGATGACCTGACCCACAACGCCTACCGGGCCATACCCTGGAAGGTCTTTAGCCAGCACTTGTGCCCATCCGGCGTGATAATAGAAGTGCCTGGCCACCAACGGGATGTCAATGTCGCGGGTTTCACGAATAGACTTGCCGTCGTCTATTGCTTCCAGCACGGCCAGCAGGCGCTGGTGCTTTTGAATATTGCGGGCAATCGCGTACATGTAACGGGCGCGTTCGTGGCCGCTCAGCTTGTGCCAGGGGGCAAAGGCGCTGCGGGCGGCGTTGACCGCAGCTTCAATGTCTTTTTCGCCCGCGCTGGCCGTCCTGGCGAGGGCCGCGCCCGTTGCGGGGTTCGTAACCTGGATGTAGTCTCCGCTTTGGGGTTTAGCCCACGCCCCGTTGATGAACAAATCAAACTGGCGATTGTGGGCGTCCAGCCACTGGTTAGCAGCCGCTGCGGATTCGGGCGCGGGGCCATAGCTCATGGTGTCAAAAATCTCTTGAATCGTCATGGGGTTTCCTCAACGTGTGATGGTTAACCAATGGGCATGTGATGAATAGCAGCGTAACGTCCGGTGATGTGATGGCTGAGCTGGCGCTCAATATCGCCTAACAAACTGGAGGCCCCAAACCGGAACAGTTCCGGCTGAAGCCAATCGTTGCCCAGTTCTTCTTTCATCAAAATTTGCCAGGCCAACGCATCCTTGGCCGTGCGGATGCCACCCGCCGGTTTGAACCCCACTTTGTATCCGGTCAGGTGCAGGTAGTCCCGGATGGTGCGAACCATCGTCAGGCTGACGGGCAGCGTTGCATTGACTTTTTCTTTACCCGTAGACGTTTTGATGAAGTCAGCACCCGCCATCATACAAATCCAACTTGCACGGGCCACATTACGCAGCGTCCCTAACTCGCCAGTGGCAAGGATGGCTTTCATGTGGGCCTCGCCACACGCTTCACGGAAGTGCTGGACTTCATCATAGAGGGCGTGCCAATTGCCCGTCAGGATGTACTCACGGCTAATAACGATGTCAATTTCCCGCGCTCCGGCAGCCACCGAGGCCCGGATTTCTGCCAGTTTTTGGGGCAGCGGGTTAAGCCCGGCAGGGAAGCCCGTCGAAACAGCCGCTACCGGGATGGCTGTGCCCGCAAGCGCTGCGACGGCATCAGCAATGCGGGCATGGTAGACGCATACCGCCCCAACCGTCAGCGGCATGTCGGCCACGCCCAGCGCTTCGAGGATGTCAGTGCGGACGGGCTGGCGGGCCTTCATGGAGAGGCGATGCACCTTGCCAGGGGTGTCGTCGCCAGCAAGGGTCGTCAGGTCAATACAGGTAATGGCTTTCAGCAGCCAGGCTGCTTGCCAGTCCTTTTTGATGCTGCGGCGGGTCGTCAGGGTCGCTGCGCGGCGCTCAACGGCGCTGCGGTTCACGCGGTCATGTGCCCGCACCAGCGCCGCGTCAAAAGGGATTCCGGGATTGCGTTCGTGAGGTTGGGGTGCAGCCGTTTTATGAATGGTCTTTTCGGCGTCCATACAGTTCCTGCTTTCCTGAAGATTGTCAGTGAGGTTATTGTTCAAAAGCGATAAAAGGAGAATGATACCGATAACAGATGTTGAATGTCAGTATAGCAAACCTCACGCAAGTCAACGACCACCGCCCAACGCTGAAAAAGAGTTGTAGCATTTATTCCCTGATGTTTTGTGAATGCTTGAGGCATGGGAATACACATGACACGCCCCAACCTGTGATATGCTTGGTATACGTCATGTTTACACACAAAAGCGAGCAACCACATGGGTTTCTTTAACACCATTCGGTCATGGGCAGAAGCCAACACCGAGCGCTACATTTACGAATACATCCCCAATAACCGCACCGACATCGACATGGACGACACACCCCTGGAACCAGACGCCAGTTACTTCCGCATCTGGCTGACGGAAATGTATTTGGCCAAAAGCCGCGAGTGGTTCACGCAGTGGTACCCGGCGGTGCAGGCGTCCGTCAATTTCAAGTTTGGGGATACCGCGCCCATGTTGTTCAGCCGGATTGTGCGGGCACCAGATAACGCGCTTGCTCGTGGCGTGCTGATGAACTACGCCCTCACCGATCTAATGCCCTATCGCGGCGGCATTGTGGAAGTTGAAGCCGCTTTGATGGCCTTCAAAGGCACCGGCGGCACAGACTATATCGGAGCAGCGCTTGGCCTGCTAGAAACGTTCGGTGGGTTAGTCACGCCGCCGCTGGGGCAGGCCGTGCAGGTAGCGCAAGCCGTTAACAAAGGCATTGACGACCTCATCAGTCAGGCAAACGGCACGGTGCATCTGTCGCTGCATCAGGCGTTTATCAGCGGCAATGCGTCCAACGCGATGCGCGGCGGCTTTATTGCTGTGATCCTCGCTACGGAAGACCAGTTGAACCCCGACGACCTGACCATTAAAGAAAATCGCTTGACGTACCAGGGGGCACCGCTGGTGGGCTACGACTATATGCTGCTGCAAGTTGAGCGGCGTGCCCAACGCGACGACTGGCAGCTCAGCTATATTGACGAACTGATGAACAAAATTGCCAATGCCTACGCCTTTGGCCGTGCCGATGAAGCCGAGACGTTCCAGCAAGCGCTCAAATACGCTGTGTTCGATAGTGACGACTTCACCTTCCAGGATAAGGTGCGCGTGCTGCGGGCCATCAAGCAGCGGATTCAAATTCTAGCCGAGCCAATTTCACTGGAACCAGATGGCGCGGCTACATTAAACGAGATTATCCGCCGCGACCAGAATTTCTTCCCGAAAGGCGCGGACGAACCGAAAACGCCAGAGGATTTGCTGAAGATATTCTAGCGTTACATGGGGCAGCGGATGGGCTGCCTATGGCTTGTAAAATATTTTTTGTGATATGTACTTTATGCGACCCACAGATTATCCGTACCACCACCCAACAACCCTGGCCCGCTGGCGCACATTCAAATCCACCGGAAGCCTACCCCCTGGCGAAACCCCATATGTGGACCCGCTGGTGTTGGCATCCTGGACCCGCTGTGTAGGCCACTTTGAGCGCGGCATTCCAGCCCTTAACCGCCGCCCTCACCTGCACCGCTGGTACGAACAAAACACGGAGGCCGACCTTATCACGCTGGCAGTGCCGTATCTTGAGGACATCTGCCAGATTTCACCACACAGCTTGATCTTCCTCACCGATGAACGCGGCGACGTGCTGGCCATTGAGGGCGATTTGGCCGCCTTTCACGAACTTGACCTGCAAATTGGGGAGCGCTGGGCGGAACCCCACGCCGGGACGAACGCAATCGGGTTAGCCCTGCTGTCAGCGATGCCGGTGCAGGTCGTCGGTGCGGAGCACTACCTGACTATTTTTCACGCTTATGGTGGGGCGGCAGCACCCATCCACAATGAACAGGGCGACATCGTGGGGTGCATTGGTATCCTCACGCACACCGAAAACACCAGCCCATCACAGTTGGCGACGGTGATGGCCGCTGCGAAAGCCATTACCACGCAGTTGCAGTCCATCCTAATACTCGAACAGGCCAACCAGCGCCTGATGCAAATGGACAACATTCTCGAATCCATGAACGACGGTGTGATCGCCTGGGACATGGACGGCACCGTAGAACACGTCAACAGCATGGCCTGCCAGGTTCTTGGCACCGAACGCACCGCCATCCTGGGCCATGCTGTGACGGCTATCCTTGACCTCTCCCCGGATATTCAAACCGCCATCGTCCAGGGGGAACCGCTTTCTGACGTGGAAACGCGCTTCAATATAGAAGACCGCATCGTTCATTGCACAATGAGCGTCCGTCCCATTGCGGACGGGGCAGGCGAGGTCGTGGGAGGGGTGGCCATGTTGCGCCCGCTGTCGCAGCTTCGCTCACTGGTGAATCAGCAGGTGGGCGCTCGCACATCACTCACGTTCGATGATTTCCATTACGAGTCTGTCGAGATGCGGCGCGTGCTGCGTGAAGCAGAGAAGGCAGCACGGGGGGCGCTGCCTGTGCTGCTGATTGGCGAAGGTGGGGTGGGGAAGTCCGCATTGGCGCAGGCCATTCACAACGCTGGACCGCGTGCCAATAAGCCGTTTATTGGGGTCAACTGCCGCATGATCCCCGGCGAGATGGTCGTTAACGAACTGCTTGGCATCGCCCGCCACGACGGTGCCCCCGGCAGGCCGAGCAAGTTCGAGCTAGCCGACGGCGGCACATTGTTGATCGACCAGATCGACCAGATGTCGCTGCAAGGGCAGGCCACGGTGCTGCAAGTTATTAACAGCCGCCATGTGGTGCGCCTACATGCAGAGCGGGCCACGCCGGTCAATGTGCGGATTATCGCCACCAGTGCGGTTGACCTGGAGGAGTTGGTTGCCTCGGAGGGCTTCCTGCCGCAGTTATATTACCTGTTCAATGTGTTCAAGCTGCATGTGCCGTCCCTGCGTGAGCGGCCAGAGGATGTGCATCCATTGTTGCGGCGCTTTTTACTGCGGCATCGCGTGGACGGTGTGCCCTGCGACTATGAAGCCGAAGTGGTTGACGTGCTGCGCCGCTATCCGTTCCCTGGTAATGTGCGTGAGTTGGAAAGTGTAATTGAGCGGGCCGTGATACACTCGGAAGACGGTCTCATCCGCGTAATGGATTTGCCCGATGTCGTTCGCACACGGCACAGCTTACAGCCACAAACACCCATCCCCCAACCCACGCTCACCCTGGAAGAAGCCGAACGTGAGGCGATTATCCGGGCGGGGTGGGCACACCAGGGCACCGCAACCAGCATGGCACAGGCATTGGGCATCAACCGGAGTACGCTGTGGCGCAAGATGAAGCAATTTGGGTTGAGTATTCATGATTTCAAATGAGTGCTGCATAAAATCATGTGTTGCATTTTGCAACTTGCTGAAATGAATTGTGTTGCATTTTGCAACAACATTGCACTTTACTTGCAATAACTGTTGGGATAGTTTCATAATGCACATTGAGAGGTGATTATCACTTTTCAACAAAAACATTTACCCGCACAAATTTAGAAAGAGACGTTTTATGCATAATCTTTCTTCGCCGCGCCGCCTTATGGCGGTTGTCATTCTCGTTATGGGTATGATGATCTCCGTCGGTACCACGATGGGTCAGGAAGACCATCCCCTCGCCGGTCAGTCTATCGAAATGTCCATTCTTGGCCTGGGTGGTTGGTTGCCTAGCAGCCTGGGTGCAGATATGGCCAACGAATTGTTCATCGAGTACGCCACCGAAAACTACGGCTACGAAGTGAGCTTCACCTTCACCGAATCCCCGTTTGAATCCCTCTTCCAACGTGCTGCCGCCTCCCTGGCAACCGGCTCCGATGAGTTCAACATCATCATCAGCGACAGCCAGTGGCTGGGCGCGCTGGCCACCCCCGGCTGGATTGTTGACATTGACGAACTGATCGCCAACGGTATCCCGGATATGGACATCCCGCCACAGCCTGACCTGGACCTGGAACTGTACAGTAATGTTGCCCGTCAAACGTACCAGGTATTCCCGGATGGCTCCGATGAAATTTGGGGGCTGCCGCAGGAAGGTGACGTTCAGGTGTTGTTCGTTCGTACAGACATCGTGAACAACCCGGATGAGATGGCCGCCTTTGAAGAAGCCAACGGTTTCGCCATTCCTGAAACCTTTGAAGAGTGGGAAGCCCTCACCATGACGGACTTTGAACTCATTGCTGAGTGGTTCACCCGCCCGGACGAAGACCTGTACGGCATCGCCATGCAGCACTCTGTAGTGTACGACTACTACAGTATGCAGCTTTACCCGTTCATGTGGTCGCGTGGTGGTAACCACTGGGACGAAGCAGGCCGCACGATGGTCGGCACACTGGACACCGAAATCAACGCTGAGGCGATGGAGTGGAACCGCCGCATGTTGAACTACACCCCGCCGGGCGCACTCAGCATGGGTATCGGCGAAAACGTGGACGCCTTCACGCAGGGCACTGTTGCAACCGCGTTGCAGTGGGCGGCTGTGGGCCTTTCTATGGTGACGGAAGAAAACGCGGACAGCGTTGCTATCGTTCCGCCCCCGGCCTTCGAGGGTGAAGACGGTGAACTGACCCGCATCTACTCGATGGGTGGCCAGCCCTGGGTGATTAACGCCTTCAACACGCCAGAGCAAATGCGTGTGGCCGTTGACTTCCTGAATTGGTGGTACCTGCCAGAAACGCAGATTGAGTTTGCTGTTCGTGGGGGTAACCCGGCCACAGCAGAAGCCATGAATTCCCCTGAATTTGAAGATTTGAACCCCTGGAACCGCGCTTACAAGTACATGCTGGAAGATGGTCGCGCCCGCGACTTCTGGCACGAGCCGAACTACTCCGAAATGCTGGCTTTGCAGCAGGAAGAGTTCACCGCTTATGCCGCTGGTGAGTACGATGACGCGCTGTCGGTGCTTCAGTTTGTGGCCTGTGAGCAGCAGGAAATCCTGTTTGACAATGGCCGCACCGAAGAAGCACCGCCGGAAGCGTGCGAAGACGTTGAGCCGGAATAAACTGGTGACGCCTGGCAGTTCGTGCTGCCATCACCGCGCAGGGGTGTTTGTGGCCCCTGCGCCACCTTCATGAAATACAATCACGCAAAAATATCGCAGCCTTTGAGGTCCCGCCTTCATGCAAACGAACACGACTGATCTCTCGCAGGGGACGATTGCCGCACCTGAGGGCGGCGGTTTGCGCCGTTTGTGGGCGCGTATCGTCCGCGTGCTGGACGACGCCCGTTTGGTGCCTATCCTGCTTGTGCTTCCTGTACTTATCTTTTTCATTGTATGGAATGTCATCCCACTGTTATGGATGGTTGGGTTGAGCTTCTACAAATACAATATTTCACTGCCGCATACGCTGGCCTTCATCGGCGTTGAAAACTACGTCGACATCTTCACAGATCGCAACGTATGGCAGGAACTTAGCCGCACGTTTGTCTGGGTGGGTGTGGGTGTAAGTGTGCAAACGCTGCTGGGGATGTTTTTGGGCTTTTTGTTTTGGGGGAGTAAAGACATGCCCGGTCGCCGTGTGGCGTTAACCTTGCTGTTTACCCCCATGATTGTGACGCCGGTGGCAGCGGGCTTGTTCTTCCGCCTCATCTACGAACCGACCTTCGGCATTGCCAACTGGTTCACAAAGTCTGTATTCAACACCGAAGTGCCATTCTTGCAAGACACGTCGATTGCGTTCTGGTCGGTGCTGTTCGTAGATATCTGGATGTGGACGCCGTTCATGATCTTGATTACGCTGGCCGCGTTGGGGTCTATACCTAAGGCTGAGCTTGAAGCCGCTGAAATCGACCGCCTGTCGTGGTGGGCACGCTTCCGCCATGTGATTTTGCCCAACGGCAAATTTATCCTCATGCTGGGCATTTTGCTGCGCACGATTGACTCATTCAAAACGCTTGACCTCGTTTATCTAATGGCCGTTCCCGGCAAGACAACCAAGCTGGCCGCTGTTTCTTTGCGTGAGCAAGCCTTCGACGCAACCGAGGTCGGCTCGTCGTCCGCCCTGGCAATTATCTTGCTGCTGACGGCTATCGCGTTTACATCCGTTTACCTGTATATCCTCAACCTGAACAGCCAGAAGCAGGAGGTGGTGCAATGACAACCCGTATGAAAGGCTGGCGTAAGCACGCCTATCACGTCTTGTTGTGGGTGATTGCGCTGATTTTCTTCGCGCCTGTTCTATGGATTATCATGGGTGCATTCAAAACGACGAACGGTATCCTGGCCATTCCGCCACAGTTCGTGTTTACACCCACCCTCGAAAACTTCATTGAGTTGACCACCCGCCAGAACGTCGCCCGCTACTTCCGCAACAGCATTGTGATTTCAGCGTCTGCGGTGGGCCTGGCGATTATGGTGTCATTCCTGGCGGCGTATGCTTTCAGCCGCTTTAACCCGCCCGGTACCAACTTCATGATGTTTTTGCTGCTGTCGATTCGCATGGTACCCGCCGTAGCCGTTGTGATTCCCGTGTCGCTGATGTACGCCGCGCTCCAGTGGAAGGATACGTACTTCGGCATGATTATGTTCTACGCCATGTTCAGTATCCCGTTCAGCGTGTGGATTCTAAAGGGATTCGTAGACGGTGTTTCGCAGCGCTTTGACGAAACCGCGCTTGTTAACGGGGGGACTCGCTGGCACGCCATCTTCCGCGTGATTTTGCCGCAGGTGGGGCCGGGGCTGGTAGCTGCGTTCATCTTCAACCTGATCTTCGTGTGGAACGAGTTCCTGTTCAGCCTGATTTTGGGCGGGCGCGACACCACCACGATCCCGGTGTCTTTCTCCACAGACCTGTACTCTGACGGCGGCGTGGACTGGACGTTCATCGCGTCAATGTCTACGGCGTATATGATTCTGCCGATTCTGGCAATTCTGTTTTTCCAGAAGTACCTACTCGTCGGCATGACGTTTGGTACGGTGCGCGGTGAGGTGTAACAATGGCTGAAAACGTTATGGGGGTGCCAAAGGTCCCCAATAAGCCGCGCCGTGCCCTGGACCCGCTGGCAAAAGTGCCTATGTGGTTATTCCAGGCAATTGTAATCGCAGCCGTTGCGATTGCAGCAGGCGCGTCCACCTATTCCGTCTATCAAGAAGCGGTGGCCGATGCCGAAGAAGACCGCCAGGAATTGATAGACGAGGGCGACCCGGAAGGCGCTGCCGAGGTCGAAGTGGATTTCGACCCGGAAGACGCCTACCGCTTTTATGCCTGGATTATCATTTTTGCGGTGATGACTGAGGTAGCTTACTTCGGTGCCCGCCAAAGTATGCCGTTCGCGTCTGTGGTGCAAATCGGCCTGATTGTGCTGCTAACGGTGAGTTTTGCGCTCATTACGCAGCAAGTCGAGCGTGATGTGTACCGGGTGGGCGTATTCTCGCTCATTATTTTCACGTTGGTGCAGGTCGCATTTGGCAATATCCCGCCCCAGACCAACATCCGCAATTCGATGATTGGGTTGCTCATCACGGCAGTGGTGATCGCCGCAGTGGTCGGCTTTAGCATCTGGCTGGCACCCACGCTCATCCGGTTGGGGCAGTAGGGGCCAGCGAAGGAACACACGAACTTATGAACATTGTCGAATTCAAAAATGTGAGCAGAAAGTTCGGGCGCACCGTCATTGCTGACGACATGGCTCTGGCCATCCGGGAGCGCTCATTCTCGGTGATTTTCGGTGCCCCCGCGACGGGTAAATCGACGCTGCTGCGCCTCATCACCGGGCTAGAAAGGCCCGATAACGGTGACATCTTCCTGCGTGGGGAAAACATGAAGGGCGTCAAACCCGGTGACCGTAACATCGGTTATGTGCCGCAGTCTTTCGCGCTGTACCCGCACTACAAGGTGAAGGAAAACATCGCCTACCCGCTCAAGCTGATGGGTGCCAAAGATGCCGACGTGAAGCCAGTGGTCGAACGTACCGCTGAGCAGCTAAAAATCGGCCATCTGCTAGAAAAGATGCCCGACCAGTGCAGCGGCGGTGAAAAGCAGCGCGTGGCGATTGCGCGTGGCATCGTCAAACGAACCGAAATTTTCATCCTGGATGACCCGCTCACGGGCCTGGACTTTAAGCTGCGCGAGCAACTGTTTGATGACCTGCGCCAGATGCAGCTTGACCTGAACGCGACGTTCATCTATACCACGTCCGATACGCTGGAGGCACTGATGCTGGCCGAAGACATTCACATCTTCGACGGCGGCAAGATTATCGAGGCGGGGGAGTTGGAAGCGGTGTACAGCGACCCGCAGCATGTGCGGACGATGGCCCTGCTTGGCTACCCGGAAGCGAACATTCTGACGGGGCAGTTGGCAGGCGGCCAGTGTGAAACCCCACTGCTGACCTTCCTGACCAACACCAACGGCGCAAATGGTGAGGTCTATGTGGCATTGCGCCCACAGCACATCAACATCAACCCGAAGACCAGCGACGGTCTGCTGACCCTGCCTGCTGAAGTCACGCTAATAGAAGACCTGGGCGGCGAACTGCTCGTTTACCTCAATGTGCAAAACACGCTGCTAGAAGCGGTTGCCAATCACAACGAGGTGGATGCATTGACGGAAGGGCCAGCACAAATCGGCGTGCGCCCGCACGACCTGACCATTTACGCAACTGACAGCAACACGCACATCGGGCAGGGGGTAGACTAATGGCTCTTGAAATTCGCCTGGAAAAACTGCGCCGCCAGTTCGGCTCAACGGTTGCCGTCAACGACATTAGCATTACTTTCCCGTCGTCATCTGTGACGTGCCTGCTAGGGCCGTCGGGCTGTGGCAAAACGACCCTCATGCGGATGATTGCCGGGTTGCAAGAGCCAACATCCGGCGAGATTTACTTCGGTGACCAGCGCGTGACCGATCTATCGCCCAGTGAGCGCAACATCGGCATGGTGTTTCAGTACCCGGTGGTTTACCAGGGTATGACGCTGTTCGACACGGTGGAACTTCCGCTTAAAGGCGAACGCAGCCTATCGAAGCAAGACCGTAAGGCGCGGGTGATGTCTACACTGGAATCGCTCGACCTGCACCCACTGGCAGCCATCCCCGTCGATCAACTGGACAACGCCACCAAGCAAAAGGCCGCAGTCGCACGGGCGGTATCGCGCCAACCGCAGATTATTCTGTTTGACGAGCCAATCACCAACGTAGATGTGAGCGCCAAGTTGCAGCTTAAGCGGGCGCTAAAGGGGCTGGTGCGCCAGCACGCCCAAACCATTATCTACGTGACGCACGACCAGACCGAGGCCATGACGCTTGCCGACGAAATCGCGCTGATGCAAAATGGCCAGATCATCCAGCGCGGGCAGCCCCGCGAGATTTACAACAACCCCAACGCCCGCTTTGGTGGCTGGTTCCTGGGCAACCCCGGCATGAACTTTGTCGATTATCCGGTCGAGCGCGTAGACGGCACCCCCATCCTGCGTGATCCCCTGTTTACCCGTCCGGCACGGGTAAGCGGCCTGAATGGAGACAGCAGCGTTGTGGTCGGCATCCGGCCAGAGCGTGTGCCCGTGTACGACGACCCCACCCCCAACACTGTTGAGGCCGTTGTGGTTCGGCGGTCGGTTGTGGTAGGGGGGCAGCACCTGCTCACGCTGCAAATCGGTGAGGTGATGGTCAAGGCGAAGGTGCCTTACTCACAGAACTACGAGCCGGGCGCTACCGTGTACGCAGAATTCCCGCTGGAGCATGTGTGCCTGTTCTCAGAAGACGGCACGCGCCTGAATACCGAACTCGGTGCTTAACCTACTTATTCTTACTTGCACCCACATCAGGATTGGTAAGCATGAAAAAGCTAATTAATGCAGTCGATGACGTACTTAACGAACAGTTACAGGGCATGGCCGTCGCCCATCCCGAACTCAAAGTTGTGCTGGAACCGCGCTATATCGTGCGCGGGGACGCCCCATTGGACGGTAAAGTTGCGTTGATCTCCGGCGGCGGCAGTGGTCATGAGCCAATGCACGGCGGGTTTGTGGGCGAAGGGATGCTTACAGCAGCTTGCCCCGGTGAGGTGTTCACATCGCCCACCCCCGATCAGATGTATGAGGCCGCGCTTGCGGCTAACAGCGGCGCGGGCGTGTTGTTTCTCGTGAAGAACTACACGGGCGACGTACTCAACTTTGAAACCGCTGCCGAAATGGTTCACGCTGAGGGTATCCCGGTGCAAAACATCCTCGTAGATGACGACGTTGCTGTGAAAGACAGTTCGTTCACGGCTGGGCGGCGCGGGGTGGGTACAACCATCATCATGGAAAAAATTGTCGGGGCAGCCGTCGAAGCGGGCCACGACCTGGACACCTGCGCTGACCTCGCCCGTAAGGTGAACCGCTATGGCCGCTCAATGGGCCTCGCCCTGACCTCGTGCATCGTCCCGGCGGCGGGCAGGCCCACGTTTGCCATTGGTGACGACGAGATTGAAATTGGCGTTGGGATTCATGGTGAACCGGGCCAGCGCCGCGAGAAGTTGCAGCCTGTGGATACCGTCACCGAAACGCTGACTAACGAAATCCTCAACGACAGCGGCTACACCCGCACCGTCCGCGAGTGGGATCGTGAGAACGGCACCTGGATTGAGCGCGAAATGACTGACGAACCGCTCAACGCGGGCGACCGCGTGATTGCGCTGGTTAACAGCATGGGCGGCACCCCGGTTTCAGAACTGTACGCCGTCTATCGCAAGCTGGCCGAAATCTGTGAAGCACGGCACATCGAAATTGCCCGCAAGTTGATTGGCCCCTACATCACCTCACTGGAAATGCAGGGCTGTTCAATTACGCTGGTGAAGGTAGACGACGAAATGCTGGGTTACTGGGACGCGCCCGTTAACACCCCGGCCCTACGCTGGTAAAGGGGCGCACAGCAGCATCCATCTTGGAGAAGACATCGTGATTACAAAGCAGCAGATCATCCGGTGGCTGGAAACCAGCGCCGAAACGTTTAACGACAAAAAAGCCTACCTGACCGAACTCGACTCTGCGGTGGGCGATGCCGATCACGGCATCAACATGGCGCGGGGGTTTAACAAAGTGGTGGAAAAACTACCATCTTATTCGGATACGGACATCGGCAACATTCTAAAGTCCACTGGCATGACGCTGATTTCCAGCGTGGGCGGGGCCAGTGGGCCGTTGTACGGGACGTTTTTTATGCGGGCGGCGCAGGCGGTGCCGTCTAAGCATGAATTAGACAGCGACGACATGGTGCGCCTGTTTGAATCTGGCCTGGAAGGGCTGATTCAGCGCGGGCGGGCCGAACTGGGCGAAAAGACCATGATTGATGCCATGTCCCCCGCTGTGGATGCCATGCGCGAAAAGGTCAGTGGGGGCGCGGGCGTAATTGAAACCATCGACGCGGGTGTGCAGGCCGCCGAAAAGGGCGTTGAAGCAACCGTCCCGATGGTCGCAAAAAAGGGCCGCGCCAGCTACCTGGGTGAGCGCAGCGTAGGCCATCAGGACCCCGGTGCCACATCCGTTTTCTACCTGCTTAGCGTATTGGCCGATGTGGTTAAACAGCCAGACGAGCAGTAAACAGCGTAAGGACGCCTCATGATCGGATTGGTGGTGGTATCGCATAGTGCTAGCCTGGCGGAAGGTATCCGGCAGCTTGTGGAGCAGATGACGCAGGGCAAGGTTCCGTTGGCGGTGGCGGGGGGCGTTGACGATGCAGAAAACCCCATTGGCACTGACCCAATGAAGGTTCGCGCTGCGATTGAGTCCGTTTACAGTGAAGACGGGGTGATCGTGCTGATGGACCTGGGCAGCGCGATCATGAGTGCAGAAATGGCCCTGGAGTTCCTGGACGCTGACCACCGCGATAACGTGCATCTGTGTGAAGCGCCGCTGGTGGAAGGTGCGCTAGCAGCAGCGGTACAGGCCAGCGTGAACGGCACTGTGGAGCAAATCCTGGCAGAAGCACGCGGCGCACTCGCCGCCAAGCAAAACCAACTGGCATCCGCCGTCAGCGGTAACAGCCCTCCACCGACTGCTCCGGCACAGGTAGCCACCATTGGCGAATCGCTCACGGTTACGGTGCCGAACAAACTGGGTATTCATGCACGGCCCGCCGCCCGTATTGTTGGCCTAACAGGGCAGTTCGATGCCAGGCTCACGATTCGTAAGGGGGCCAGCGCCGCTGATGCCCGCAGCATCTCGCAGGTCAGCACGTTGGGCGCTCGTCATGGTGATGAACTGACCTTCTTCGCGGATGGGGCCGACGCCGCCGCTGCGCTCAAAGCAGTGCAAACGCTGGTGGATGACAACTTCGGGGACGTAGATAGCACCGACACCACCAATGGCACCGCGCCCAAAGCACAGCCACGCACCGCCGCCCCGGATGGCGTCATTGCAGGTATGGCTGCCTCAAACGGGATTGCAGTCGGGCAGGCGCATCTGCTAAAGGCGCAAACCCCGCAAATTGAGCGGCGTGCCATCAGTGATGCAAATGCAGAGCAGCAGCGCCTCAAAGACGCGGTGACAGCCGCAGCCAACGACCTCCGTGCCACCATCAACGAAACCAGGCGCAAAGTCGGCAGCTCAGAGGCCAACATCTTCGAGGCGCATTGGCTCACCCTGCAAGACCCGGACCTGGCCGCAGCGGCACACAAAGCGATCTCTGAGCAGCATCACAACGCCGAAGCTGCCTGGTGGGATGCCATCGAGGGGCTGGCGGAGCGTTACCGTCACCTGGAAGACGCCTACCTGCAAGCACGGGCCGATGATGTGCTGGACGTGGGGCGGCGGGTGCTGCGCCACCTGATGCCGGGGCAAGCGCAAGCGATCACGTTGGCTGAGCCGGGTATTCTGGTGGCTAAGTCGCTCTCCCCGTCGGATACAGCCCAACTTGACCCGAAAACGATTACGGGTATCGTTACGGCAGAAGGCGGCGCGACGGGCCACAGTGCCATTATCGCACGCGGCCTCGGCATCCCGGCGGTGGTGGGGGCAGGTAGTGCCATTAACCAGATTGCCGCCGGGGCCACCATCGCCATTGATGGGGGCAAAGGCTACGTGTGGCCCACGCCGACGCAAACGGAACTTGAGCAGCTATCCCAGCAGCGTGAAGCGTGGCTTCAGCAGCAGCGTGACCTGCGCGAAAGCAGCCGCCAAGCCGCCGTCACCAAAGACGGCCACCACATCGAAATTGCCGCCAACATCGGCAATCCGCGTCAGGCAGTGGGCCTGCCCGATGCAGGCGCGGAAGGGGTGGGCCTGTTCCGCACGGAGCTGCTGTTCATGGATCGCACGCAAGCGCCCACCGAAGACGAACAATATCGAGCCTATGTGCAGGCAGCCCACAACCTCGAAGGCTACCCGGTTATCATCCGCACATTGGATGTTGGCGGTGACAAGCCTATCAGTTATATTGACATTGACCCGGAAGAAAACCCGTTTTTGGGGCACCGGGGCATTCGCTATTGGCTGGCTGCGCCGTCAATGGCAAGGGCGCAGTTGCGGGCAATTTGCCGAGCGAGTGCGGACGGGAACATCAAGGTCATGTTCCCGATGGTGGCCACACTGGATGAGTTGCAGCGTGCCAAAGCACTGCTGGCCGACGTGCAAAAGGCGCTCAAAACAGAGGGCATCGCCTATGACCTGAACATGCAGGTTGGCATCATGATTGAAGTGCCCGCCGCCGTTATGATTGCGCCGCAGCTTGCCAAACACGTTGACTTTTTTAGTGTGGGCACGAATGACCTGACGCAGTACATTATGGCGGCAGACCGGGGTAACCCGCTGGTGAAGGAGTTGGTGAGTCCGTTTCAGCCAGCCGTAATCCATGCCCTTAAACACATCACCGATGCGGCGAAAGCGGCGGGCATTTGGGCGGGGATGTGCGGTGAAATGGCGGGCAATCCGCTGGCAACGGCGCTGCTGGTGGGCCTGGGCTTTGACGAGCTAAGCATGAACGCGCCCGCCATTGCTGAGGTTAAAGCACGCATCCGAGGGCTGGATACGGCAGGGGCGCGGCAGCTTGCCGAACACACGCTCACGCTGGAAAGCGCCGAGGCTGTGATAGATTACCTGGGGTCACACTAATATCGCTTTGCGAACGAACCGCTCCGGCGGTAGTGAGAAATGATTGTTCTTGAAAGGAACCTTATACCAATGGCAAGACCTGTTACCTTATTTACCGGCCAATGGGCCGACCTGCCCCTGGAAACCCTGGCAGAAAAAGCGGCCAGCTTCGGCTATGACGGCCTGGAACTGGCCTGCTGGGGCGATCACTTTGAGGTAGACAAAGCCCTCGAAGATGACAGCTATGTGCAAACCCGCCACGACATCCTGGAAAAGCACGGCCTCAAGTGCTTTGCGATCAGTACGCACCTTGTGGGGCAGTGCGTGTCAGACGGTATCATTGACGAGCGGCACAGGGGCATTTTGCCGCCGCGCCTGTGGGGGGACGGCGACCCGGAAGGGGTGCGTCAGCGCTGTGCGGAGGAAGTGAAAAACACCGCCCGTGCTGCCGCCAAATTCGGCGTGAGTGTGGTGAATGGCTTCACGGGCAGCCCGGTGTGGCACCTGATTTACCGCTTCCCCCCGGCACCGGACAGCATGATTGACGCGGGTTACAAAGAATTTGCTGACCGCTGGAACCCGATTTTGGATGTGTTTGACGAAGTGGGCGTCAAGTTCGGCCTGGAAATCCACCCGGCAGAGATTGCCTATGACATCTACACATCACAAAAGACGCTAGAAGCCCTGGGCCGCCGTGAGGCGTTTGGCTTCAACTTCGACCCAAGCCATATCATCCACCAGTTTATTGACCCGGTAAAGGTCATTGAAGCGTTCAGTGATCGGATTTACCACGTTCATGTGAAGGACAGTAAAGTCAACTTGGATAACACGCGCAGCATTCTCGGCTCTCACCTCAACTTTGGTGACCCGCGTCGGGGCTGGGATTTCGTGTCGCCAGGGCACGGTGACCTGAATATTGACCAGATGATCCGCGCTTTGAACCGCATTGGCTACACTGGCCCGCTGTCTATTGAGTGGGAAGACAGTGGCATGGATCGTGAGTTCGGCGCAACGGAAGCCTGCGCCTGGGTTAAGAAGAACGATTTCTCGGCCTCTGATCTGGCGTTTGACGCCGCCTACGAATCTTAAACCACAACAGATTGCATATGAATGGGGGCGAGCTACCGGGTTCGCCCCGTATTGTTTATTCAACTAGAGCCTTAGCACACAGGAGAAACCCATCATGACAGAAGGCGGCGGATTTACCAGCATGGCCGGGGCCAAAGCCGAAGGCGAAGCGCCTGAACTCGGCGTTGGCATTCTGGGCTATGCGTTTATGGGCAAAGCGCACTCCAACGCATTCAAGAAAATCCCCTACATGATGTACCCCCCGGCAGCGATTCCGAAGCTGGTCGGCATTTCCGGGCGCAACGAAGCGGCTGTGGCCGAGGCAGCCAAGCGCTACGGCTACGCCAATTACTACACGGATTGGCGCGACATGCTCGCTAACGATGAGGTTCAGGTGTTTGACAACGGCGGCCCCAACAACCTGCACGCAGAACCGTCCATTGCCGCAGCCGCAGCCGGAAAGCACGTCTTTTGTGAGAAGCCGCTGGCCCGCACCGCTGAAGAAGCCAAAACCATGCTGGATGCGGTGGAAAAAGCGGGCGTCAAGCACATGGTCGCGTTCAACTACCGTTTCGTCCCGGCGATTGTGCAGGCCAAAAAGCTCATCGACAGCGGCGCACTCGGTAAGATTTACCACTTCCGGGGGGTGTACCTGCAAGAGTTCATCATGGACCCGAACTTCCCGAAAATCTGGCGGCTGGATAAGTCCCTCGCAGGCAGCGGTACGCTGGGTGACCTGGGTGCCCATACCATTGACCTCGCCCGTTTCCTGGTAGGGGAGCCGAGCAAGGTCATGGGCATGACGAAGACGTTCATTGAGCAGCGCCCGCTGGAAAACGGCGACGGTACCGGCACAGTTGACGTGGACGACGCCTACAGCGCCCTCATTGAGTTTGAAAACGGCGCAATGGGTACCGTCGAGGCGTCACGCTTTGCGAAGGGCCGCAAAAACCACAATGTTATCGAAATCAATGGCGAAAAGGGATCGCTCAAGTTTAACCTGGAGCGCATGAACGAGCTTGAGGTGTTTTGGGCAGATGACGAACCGGATACCACGCAGGGCTTTCATAATGTGCTGGTGAGCGAACCGCATCACCCATACTGGGAGAACTGGTGGCCGCAGGGTCACATGATCGGCTGGGAACATACCTTCGTTCACGAGTTCGATCACTTCTTCCGCGCTATCGTCAACAACACCTCCGTTGAACCCTACGGCGCATCGTTCGTAGATGGCTACCGCAACGCCGTGATCTGCGATGCCATCCTACAATCAGCACAGACGGGTAAGCTAGTAGACATCAAGTACGATTAAGCAACGAAATCGGTGGGTGCCGCTCTCTGGCACCCATCCCCCCGGTGTGCTGCCAGCATTCGATAACGTTTACTTATAGCCCACCCAAAGTTTTTCCGCATTGTTCAGTGTGGGGGCGTAGGTGTATATTAGCGGTTATTCTACAAATGCCCTCGGAGATGTAAAACCACATGAAGCGCTTTATCGTAAGTTTGGGCCTGGCTTTGTTGGTGGCAGCGTTGGTGGGGTGCAGTGGCAGTGCCGCACCTGCCGCTGAAGGTGCTGTCGTCCAGCCTGCTGCCAATGCGCCCGTCATCCAACCCGCAGATTACGTCACCGCCTATGCCGATAGCGACCACTATTTGCTCGACGTGCGCGAGAATAGTGAAGTGGCACGCGGGGTCATCCCCGGTGCCAACCACATTCCGCTGGGGCAGTTGCCGTCCCGCGTGAGTGAACTCCCGACGGATAAAACCGTTGTGGTGTACTGCAACACTGGCAGCCGTTCGCGTGAGGCTGTGCGCGTGCTGAACGGCGCGGGCTACACCGAATTGCTCGACCTAGGCGGGATTCAGCAGTGGCGGCGGGCCGGGTTTTACCTCGTCCCGCTGGAAAGCTAAGCCTGCCTACGTCTCATCAAATACACCTTCAGCGATAGGCGGCACGACGGGCGCAATGCGGTCGTAACTATCGCTAAGGTGTGCCAAAAACGCCCGCGTCACCGGGGAAAAGGGCCTGCCGGTGTACCAGATTAGCTTGAGTTCACGGCGCAGCGGCATATCCGCGATAGGAATAGACCACAACAGCCCGGCGATTCGCTCACGGGCAACGGCATACGTCGGTAAGATGCTTACCCCAAACCCATCCATCACCGCTTCTTTAATCGCTTCGGGATTGTCAAACTCGGCCACATAGCGCGGTTCTACGTCGCGTTCGGCTAACATCCCGTCAATCCACACGCGGGTGCGGCTGCCCGGCTGCCGCGAGACAAACGGCTGTTCATGCAGCGCTTTTGCCTCAATTTGCCCCTTACCCCACCAGCCATGATCTTTCCCCACCACCAGTTGCAGGTCAATCGCCTGTAAAATGACGCTCTCAACATCCTCAACAGCCAGTTCGTCCAGTTCACCTTCCACGATGCCCAGGTCAGCCCGGCCCGTTTTCAGGTCATCTATCACCCCGGATGTCGTCGCCGTCCGCAGGCCCAGCGTCAGGTTCGGGTAAGCCGATGTAAACGAGCGCGTCCAACCCGGCATTAAATAGACGCTCACGCCAGGGGTCGCCCCAATCCGCACCTGCCCAACCACCAACTGCCGCACATCCGTCAGCGCTCCTTCAGCTTCACGCACCAGCCACAAAATGCGTTCGGTGTACTCGCGGAGTAACTCGCCACCCGGCGTCAATGTGACGCCGCGCCGCTGCCGCTTAAACAGCCGAATCCCCAATGCAGTCTCCAACTCTTGAATGTGGCGGCTTACGGCGGGCTGTGACAGGTGCAGCCGCGCTGCCGCTGCACTAAAGCTACCTTCCTCCGAAACCACCGTAAACACTTCCAGCTTGCCCAGTTTTAACATCTCAATTTCCAAATCATTCTATAACGCTGGGGTTAAGTCTGGCATGTTTTCTTGCAATCTGCGAGGGTGCGACACTGGCGGGGCGTTGCAAGAAGGGGTAGGCAGGGGGCTGCGCTTAACCCCTGCCAGCGGGAAAAGGTTAGTCCTCGACGGTGACGAGGTATTTGGCCCCGTCGCCATCAGGGTTTTCAGGATTAAGGTACTCGCGCTCGACAAACGGGGTTTTGCCTTCGGGCGTATAGCGCTTGGCCAGCCCATGAATGTAACCATACATCACATCGTGCGGGAAGGACGTTTGCTCAACAAACGTCACGCGGTCTTCGCTCACATCCAGCGAGTGATAGCCGTCGTGTTCAGGCACGTTTTTCAGGTTCATGTGATGGGTGTCCATCAGCATCTTCATTGCCGTCGCAACGGAGTTAATTTCTGGCGGGAACTGTGCCGATTCAATCACCTTGGTGCCGATGGCGACGAGAATCAGGAAGTTTTCGGCATTTTCTTTCAGGTCTTTGCAGATGTCAAAGTAAAGCTGAAGTGGATACCATGCTTCGGTGTCAATATCCGTTGAATCGTAACCGTACTGCTTCATGTACTTTTCGAACGTGGGCAGTACACCTTCGGTTTCACCGCTCTTCTGGAATGCCTGCATTGCAAAGCCGCTGATTTGGGCTTCTTTTGCAGCAACGTATTTGGGTACCTCTACCTGATTTACCATTGTGCTCCGCTCCTGAAACAAATAAATTAGACGTTAGACTATAGTATACCCGCCATCAACGGCAAGGGTATGTCCATTTACAAACTCACCATCATCGCTGGCCAAAAACAGCGCCGCCCCTGCAATCGAATCCGTCGTGACCAACCCCGGATAGGGGTTATAAGCGTCGAACTCCGCCCGGCGTGCGGCGGGGTTTGGGCTGCTGTTGATGAAGTTGGATAGCATCGGCGTTTCGACCACGCTTGGCGCAATCGCATTTACGCGGATGCCCTTCGGCGCGTAACCGGCAGCCCCGGCCATCGTCAGGTTGATAACGCCCGCCTTCGCCGCGCCATACGCCGGGACGTGCGGGAACCCGACCATGCCCACCGTCGAGACAATGTTGATAATCACGCCGCTGCTGCGCTGTTCCATGTGCTGTAGCGCGTATTTCATGCCGTAAAACACGCCATTCAGGTTAATGCTGGTGACTGTATGCCAGTTTTCCAGCGTGGCGTCCGCAATGTGGGCCTGGTCACCGGTGATAGCCGCATTGTTGATGAGAATGTCAAGCTGGCCGTACATCTCCACTGTTTGCTGAATCAACCGTTCAACCTGAGCCGCGTCGGAGACATCTGTTTGGATAAAGGTGCAGCCAATTTCGTCGGCGGTTTGCTGGCCCACTTCCGGGTTGCGGCTGCAAATCACGACGGTTGCGCCCTCTTCCATGAAGCGCTCTGCTATGCGCTTGCCGATGCCAACAGACCCCCCTGTGATAATGGCGACCTTATTTGCCAATTTCATTGCCTCTACTCCCATCTTTAGACGTTATATCCTTGCCTCAAACTCGATGTTAAGTTGCATATCGCGTGTTGCCGACCTGCAAGGTTTGTATTACGTTAAGTCATTCTACCTTTTCTTCTCAACAGGATGAAAGTCCTATTGTAACATGGGTCATGCTTTGATGTGTAATTCTGTGCCTGTCAGCACTGACCAGGCGCGAAGTCCGCCCACTTACAGCGAACGGCATCAGGCTACCGACGCCGAATTTAACCCCTGTGGGTGTTCCCTGGTGTGATTTTAACAGTTTTAGAATACAGCGAATAACACAATAGCAAAGGTTCCTGGACAAGTTATCTAGCCCGGTTGCGGAATAAGTGATCGCCACGTAAACTTTTACATAGCATTTATCTTTGCGCCTTAGTGGGAATACTCTAATGAACCGCACTTTGCCCATTGTTAATCTACGCGGCGTCATCGTCTGTATCATTTTACTTTTGTTACTTACACCGCCTTTCTCCCAAATCAGCTATGCAACAGGGGTGCTGTCCCTTGATGTCAACATTGACGGTGATCCCGTCTCTGTAGACACAGGTGAGATACTTGTTTACGTGATTGACTACAGTTGCGCGGGCATTACAGCAGGCTGCGGTGACCTCACGCTCGACTTTCCGCTTGATCCCGATCTTGAATTTATCGACGTTGTGACATCGCCCGGCTACACCGGGCAGCAAGTGGGCAGCACCATTACAATCACCGATGACGACAATGACTTTGCCGACGGCGACTCCGCCCAGGCATTGATTCGTGTCCGTGCCCGCCTGGACTTAGACGGCAGCGAAACCATTGCCCAATCTGTCACGGGCACCATTACAACTGGCCCCGGCGGCGGGTCACAAAGCGTCACAGATAATGCCCCGACCCTACCTGTTAATACACCCTCAGCCCAATGGAGCGTGCAAAAGGTACAAACAACGCCCGCGGGTGGGGTCGCGCCTGCTGCTGGTACCCAGGCCACTTATGATGTGTCTTTCTGTTCAGATTCAGCCACGGGCAATATCACATTGTTTAACGCCAGCCTGGTCGATACATTCCCGGCAGGCGCTACCGTTGTCGATAATCCCGATGGCGGCTCTGTTGTTGGCAACCAGATCACCTGGAACCTGGGTGACCTGGACATTTCGGTTGTGGGCGCATCTTGCATTACGCGCACCTACACGCTGGAATATCCCGACACCGACTTTGCCGAAGGTGACACCATAGATAACACCGTGCAGGGCTTTGGCACAAACCCGGACTACTCAACCGATGGCGTTTGCGGCACCAACTGCCTTGATGAGTCTACCGTCCCCCGAACCGTTGATGCGCCAACCGTGAACCCCATCACAAACAAAAGCGGGCCAGGGCAAACCATTGTCTCCCCAGGGGGCAACAGCGTTTTCAGGCTCAACTTGAACCTGACTGAGGCTAACGTCCCGGCAGAAAACGTCATCCTGCAAGATAGCATCCCGGATGCCGTGAGCGACCCCAATCTGCCTGCGTTAGACATCATCAATATCGAGAGCGGTACATGGTCAGCACCTGTTGATGCCAGTGTCGAGTTTTCCACCGATAACGGTAGCAACTGGACGGCGTTGGGGACGGTTGATGGCTCAACCAATGTGACGTGGGTGCGCGGTACCGATTTCACCACAGGCCCCAACCCCACAGACTACATCACGAATGTGCGCTGGGTGTTCGACCCCACCGGCACCCCGCCGTCCGTACCTGCTGGCTTCACCTTTGACGCGCTTCCGGGCATCCGCTATGAGCCGAACCCAAATTTGCAGCCCATTGACTTCGGCACGGGCGGCACCGGCTTCCAGGATTACGATAACTGCATAACGGTTGACTACGCTGTAGACGGCGGTACAACCCAAACCACACCCCAGCAGTGTGCCAGCACCCGCCTATCAGAAAACCCTCAAAACTTCGCCAACATCAACGTGAGTAAGCGGCCCGCCGAAGGCCAGGCAGATACCATTGATATTGAGGAAGACATTACATTCACGGCGATCATTGAGTTGACCCAGGAAGCATCGGGTAATTTGGTCAATCCTGTCATCCAGGACGTGCTGCCCGAATCGCTTGAAAACACCACCTTTGATGAAGTGCGCTGGGTTGGCATAACCCCTGCTGAGCAGGTGACGCCCATCGTCAATGTGACCAACAACGGCACGAATGACATTATCACGGTTGATTTTGATGGCTTGAACCTTGTGCCGCCGGATGTGGGTGTCAAGCGCATTGAAGTTGATTTCACGGCTACTGCGCCTTTTACTGCTGCTGCTGGCGCTTACGAAAACACCATCTCTGTCGTTTCGGATTCGCCCAATCAGATTTGCCAAACCGGGACGACGACCACAGATGGCAGCGACATTGACGGCGACGGCATAACGGGTGAGGTCGCTTGCGAGGGGTCAACCACCTTTAACGTGCGCGAAGCGGCAGAAATGCGCTCTGCCAAGTGGATTCGCAGCCTGGAAGGCAACCTGAACTTTGTTGATCCTGCTGATCCGAACATCGAACCCAACAACGCCTGCCCCATCTTCACCAACAGCGGTCAACAGTACACGCGCTTCCCGTGTGTGGCACAGGGCCTGCCAACCGAGACGTTTGAATATGCGATGGTGGTGACCAACACCGGGCGCACCAACATAAACGAGTACATCCTGTACGACGTGCTGCCTTACATCGGTGATACAGGCGTGGCCGAAGCGAACTCAACTGAAGACCGTGACACCGAATTCGCCGTCCGCCTGACTGGCCCTATCACACTGGATGGTGCCAATAGCATCCTTTTGGGTGGGGCAACCTTCACCATTGAATACAGTTTTGACCGTAATGTTTGCCGCAATGAAGTATCCAGCGATCAGGTTGAAACGGGTTGGCAGCCGGGATGTACCCCCGCCAATGCCGATACGGGCTGGATTGATGCCGCTGGCGTCGGTGGCAATTGGGGTGATGTCGAGGCATTCCGCATTCGTCAAAACGTTGCGGGTGGCACTGTCATCGCACCGGGTGACACAATGATCTGGCTTGCCCCGATGGAGATTATCCCCTACGACGAAGATAACAACAACATCATTACCGACGATGACCCCGAAACAGGCGAAATTGCCTGGAATAACTTTGCTCAGCGCTTCACCAACGCGGCATCCGGGCGGCGCTTGCTTACCGCAGAGCCGCGCAAGGTTGGCATCATCGTGATTCAAGAGTACAGCATCGGCAACATTGTGTGGGAAGACAACGGCGTGGGTGCGGGCGGCATCTCTAACGATGGCCGCATCAATGGCACCGAAGCCGGACTTCCCGACATCACGATGCAGCTCTTCCGCGATGCGAACGGTAACAACAACTTCGACTCCGGTGTTGATACCCTCATTGCCACCGACATCACCGATGCCAACGGCTATTATTTGTTTGAGGTAGACGATTTAGGAAACGCCCTCACCGACGGCACCTACTTCGTGCGGATTGACCCCGACGAATTTGGCATAGGTGGCGACCTGATAGACTATGTTGGCAGCACGCCCCAGTTTAACAACAATCAAGACAACAACGACAACGGGCGCAATCCTGGCAATGTAGCGAACTACCCGACGCAGGGTATTGTTAACCAACGTGTTGTGCTCAGCCGTAACGGGTCGCCAACAGGGGAGGCGGACCTGAGCAACAACCCCGCTGACGGCCCGGCCTTCCGAGGCACGCGCAATCAGGAAGACGAAGACAGCAACCTTACGATTGACTTTGGCGTTTACAAGCCGCACGCCATTGGCAATCGTGTGTGGCTAGACGATGGCGCGGGTGACCCCGGCAACTACAATAACGGCCTCCGTGACGCTGGTGAAGTCGGCATCGACGGTGTGACGGTCAACCTGTACAAAGACACCAACGGCGATGGTGTGGTTGACCCTGACGGCACCGACGGTGGGCCATTTGCCACGACGACAACCATTGATGGCGGCTACTACCTGTTCGACTTGCTGGCCCCAGATCAGTACATCGTCCAAATTGACCCCGTATCATTCGAGTTTGGCCCAACGGATGCCGACGACGGCCCCCTGGCGAAGTTCCTTAGCAGTACAGGCAACACAGGCGACACCGAAGTCGATGACGATGACAACGGCATTGACCCACTCACCGAGGGGGATCAGCGCAACGACGGCGTGTTCAGCGTGTTGATTGACCTGGAGCAGGATGGTGAAAACGACGCAGAAAGTGATAAAAATACCAACCTCACCGACCCCGATGGTCGCCGTACCGACGTTGACAGCAGCGAGCTGACCGTAGACTTTGGTTTCTATCGCCCGCAGGATTTCACCAGCCTGGGTAACCGTGTTTGGCAAGACGACAACAACAACGGCCTCCGTGACCCTGGTGAACCCGGCATTGAGGGCGTTACGCTGCAAATCTACGAGGATGACAACGGCGACGGCATCCCGGATGACCCCGGCGGCGATGGGCTGGCCAATGACCTGATCGACACGCAAGTAACCGACGCAGACGGCCACTACCTGTTTGACGAACTGCTTCCGGGTCGCTATGTGGTTATCATCCCGGCCACAAACTGGACTGACGGTGGAACGCCCCCGCTGCTCAACTTCATCAGCAGCACGGGGGACACACCAACAGAAAATGTGAACGACAATGACAACGGCATTGACGAAGCCGACTATGACGCGCAGGTACTCAACGGTATATCCAGCGGCACGATTCAACTGGTGCCACAGGGTGAACCGCTCAACGACGACGACAGCGATCCGGGGTCGGGCAGTGGTGTTGCAACGGATAACAACAGTGATCTTACCGTAGACTTCGGCTTCTACCGCACGATGAGCCTGGGTAACCTCGTTTGGCGAGACAACGCCAACACCAACGGTGCCGTCCCCGGCGACGGCATCTACCAGCCCGCCGAGGGCGAAGCAGGTATAGACGATGTGCTGGTCGAGCTGTTTCGTGACGATGGCGACGGGGTATTTGAACCCGGCACCGGCACCGGGCAAGACGGTGACCCCATCGCTACGGATACCACAGAAAACGGCGGCTTCTACCTGTTTGACGGCCTGCTGCCAGGGCCGTATTTCGTTCGGGTGCCGTTAGAAAATTTCAATGACACTGGTGACCCGCTCTTTGGCCATCTGAGCAGTGACGGCGTTGACGGTGACAATGGCGACGAGACCGCTGTTTTGGCAGATGATAACGACGACAACGGCGAAGACGACCCCGACCCGGCCAGCAACGGTATTGTCACAGAACAGGTTACGCTTACCTATGACACCGAACCAACTTTTGAAGCACTGAAGGAACCGGGCGTTGACGATGGTGAGTTGGTCACCGAACCCAACAGCGACCTGACCAAAGACTTTGGCTTCTACGTACCGCCGCTTAGCCTGGGTAACCGTGTGTGGTTCGATACCAACCGTGATGGCATTTTCGACCCGGCGACTGAAAGCGGCATAGACGATGTAACCGTGTTCCTGTATGAAGACGTGGACGACGATAGTAGCTTTGAACCTGGTAGCGACGACGGCACCGCGCTCCAAACAGATGTCACGCACGACGGCGGCTACTACATCTTTGATAACCTGGCACCGGGCAACTACTTCGTCCAAATTGCCCCCAACGAGTTCGATACGGGCGGCCAGCTTATCAGCTACATCAGCACGACGACAGGCGTTACCAATGCCCCGATTGATGATAGCAACGACAACGGTAGCCCTGATGACCCGGCCAACTACACCAGCGCTGGCGTTTTCACTGAGCGTGTCACGCTCTCTTTGGGCAGTGCCCCCTCCGGTGAAGACGCGAACGCAGGTGGCAGCGGCAACGAAGGGCCAGACGGACGTGGCCGCAACGGCGAAACCGAACCCAACAGTGACCTCACCCTCGACTTCGGCTTTTACGTGCCGTTGAGCATCGGCAACCGCGTTTGGAATGACAACGGCGGCAGCGGTGGCAGCGGTGGCATCAGTGATAACGGTATCCAGGATGGAGACGAGCAGGGTATACCGGGCATTGTGATTAATCTGTATTTTGACGCCAACGGTGATGGTACGGTTGACCCCAACGGCGCGGACGGCGGTCCCATCGCCACAACCTCCACCGATGCTAACGGCTACTATATCTTTGATGATCTGATTGAGGGTGAGTACATCGTTGAAGTGGACACTGAGAACTTCAACGAAGATACCGACACCCTGTGGGAAGCGTTCAGCAGCAATCGCGGCAACAGCGAAGCCGACGACGGCATCGACCAGACGGACAAGGGCCTTGACGCCCCCAACCCGTCGTTGACTGGCGTGCGCTCGCCGCAGGTCACGCTGGCCCTCACCACAGAACCGGCTCCCGGTAACCCTACCGACGACACCGACCTGGGGCCAGAAGGTGACGGTACCAACGGTGAACTCGATAACAACAGCGACCTCACCGTAGACTTTGGCTTTGTTGTGCCGCCGCTTTCCATTGGCAACCGCGTGTGGTTCGACCTTAACAACAACGGTGAAATTGATGCCACCGAAGGGTTCGTACCTGGGGCGCAGGTGAATTTGTTCGCAGATGTAAACGGCGACGGCATAGCCCAGGCGGGTGAGTTCGTCACAAATGTGAATACAGACGCCAACGGCTACTATCTGTTCGACGGGCTAACAGCCGGGTCTTACATCGTCGTCGTTGATCAACGCAACTTCCGCACGGGTGGCGTTTTGGTGGACTACTTCAGCACGACGGATACCACGCCACCGACGGATAACGACACCGATACCACTCCCGGCACCATCACCGGCACGAACACAGACGACGGCATCGACTCCCTCACGCCGCAAGTCGGCGGTATCGCCAGCCCCGTCATCGAATTAGGCCCAGGGCAAGAAGTTGACACAGAAACCGACAAAGGCCCTGGCGGTGACGGCACCAACGGCGAGGAAGTCACCAACTCCAACCTGACGCTAGACTTCGGCTTCTACAAGCCAATGGCCATCGGCAACCGGGTGTGGTTCGACGTAGACGGTGACGGCCTCATCGGGCCAACAGAAAACGGCGCTCCTGGGGTGTCCGTTAGCTTGTTTGAAGACGAAAACAATGACGGCGTGCCGGATGGTGCCGTTATCACCGAAACCACCGACGCAGGCGGCTATTACCTGTTCGACAATCTATCACCCGGTACCTACCGTGTGCGAATTAACGGCAGCAACTTTGACGCGGGCGGCGCTTTGCAGGGCACCAGCAGCACGGTCACTGGCACAGCCAATCCCCCGGCGCAGGATAACAACGACAACGGCACCGACCAGCCAGACGAGGCGGCATACATTGCCAACGGCGTTCTGAGTGAAACGGTGACGCTCAGCCTGGATGGCCAGCCCACAGGCGAAAGCGACCTGAGCGGCAATACCCCGCTTGATGGCCCCAATTCCATCGGCCTGAATGGCGAAACGAACAACAACTCAGACATCAGCATTGACTTTGGCTTTAGCACACCAGGTGAAATGAGCCTGGGCAACCGCGTTTGGGAAGACGCCAACCGTGACGGGTTAATCAATGGCACCGAAACGGGTATCAGTAATGTAGCTGTCAGCCTGTATCGTGACGCCAACGGCGACGGTACCCCGGATGGAGCCGCTATCGCCACCACCGCCACCGACGCCAGCGGTTATTACCTGTTTGAAGGGCTGTTGCCAGGGCGTTACATCGTCGGTGTGGATGCAGACAACACCAGCACGGGCAGCCCGCTCAACGGGTTTACCAATACCGTCACGGCCACGCAAAACGACACCCCGCCCGAAGACCTCTACACCGACCCGGCAGATGACGACAGCAACGACAACGCCGACGACACGCTGGATACAACGTTTGGGTTCCTCAGCAACACCGTTGAACTCGTGTTGAACGGCGAACGCACCGACGAAGCCGATACCGGCACATTGGGCGATGGGTCTTCAACGCCCGCCAACAGTGACCTCACCGTGGACTTCGGCTTCTATCGCCCGCAGTCTATCGGCAACCGGGTTTGGTTCGACCTCAACGACGATGGCCAGATTGATGACACCGAAAGCGGCGCTGCCAACGTTGCTGTCACCCTCTTCCTTGATGACAACGGCAACAACACGCCAGATGCAGGTGAAGAGGTAGCCACAGAACAAACGGATAGCAACGGTTACTACCTGTTCGATGATCTGGCCCCTGGCAGTTACATCGTCCGGGTAGACCCAACGAACTTCGGGACGGGCGGCCCCCTGGAAGGTACGGCCAGCAGCACCCCCACTGACAACGACAAAACTATCGACGACAACGACAATGGCCTTACCCCCGCAGACATCGTCATTGACGGTGTGTCTAGCGGTGTTATCACGATTGCGCTGGGCGGCGAACCCACAGGCGAAGCCGACCTGAGTAACAACACCGCCCTCGATGGGCCGCAAAGCCGGGGCACCAACGGCGAAGCCGATGCTGACAGCAACCTCACGGTAGACTTCGGCTTCTTCACCTCCGACCTGTACAGCATCGGTAATCGGGTATGGCTCGATACCAGCGCTGACGGCCTGATTAACGGCGCTGAAAGCGGTATAGCAGGCGTGGGCGTTAGCCTGTACCGTGATGCTAACGGCGACGGTGAACCTGACGGCGATGCCATCGCCAGCGAAAACACCGATGCCAACGGTTACTACCTGTTCGATGGGCTAACGCAGGGGCAGTACCTCGTTGGTATAGATGCCGCCAACTTTGCGGGCACCGGGCCGCTGGCTGGCTTTGCCAGCACGCTTACCGGCATCGACAACGACCCCACCGACGCCGTGCCGCCTGCACAGGTAGACAGCAACGACAACCGCAGCAATCCATCGCGTACACAGCCGCTGGACAACACGTTCGGTATGCTCAGCGCGACGGTTACGCTAAGCCCTGGTGGCTCACCCACAGGCGAGGCCGACCTGAGCGGCAACACCCCCGCCGACGGCCCCAATTCACGCGGTACCAACGGCGAAACCGACGGCAACAGCGACCTTACCATCGACTTTGGTTTCTTCCCGGTATTGTCGCTGGGTAACCGCGTATGGTTTGACGCAGATAACAGCGGCACCATCAACGGCTCGGAACCCGGCATCGGTGGGGTGCGGGTCAACCTGTACCGTGACGCCAACAATGACGGCGTGCCCGATGACTTCGACGGCAACGGCACCTTTGGCGATGCGGGCGACGTTATCGACACCGATACCACCGACGGACGCGGCTACTATCTGTTTAACAACGTGGCCCCCGGTAACTACATCGTCGGGATTGACAGCAGCAACTTTGACCCCGGCAGCCCACTTGACCAATCTGCCAGCAGCACGGGCGATTCCGCGACGATTGATGACCGTGACGACAACGGGCGTGATGCGCCGGATGCCAACGGCAACATCCTATCGAATACGGTTGTGCTAACCCTCAACGGAGCGCCCACAGGTGAAACGGACACCAGCGGCAGCATTGACGACGGGCCGAACTTCCGGGGCATCAACGACGAGAGCGACAACAACAGCGACCTCACGGTGGACTTCGGTTTTGTCTCTAATCCGATGAGCATAGGTAACCGCGTATGGCTGGACGACGGCGCGGGCGGCGGCGATGCTGACAACGGCGAGATTGACGGTGGCGAACAAGGCATCGCTGGTGTTGTTGTAGAACTGTTTGCCGATATAGATGGCGATGGCGAACCAGATAACACCCTCAATGTGTTGGCGACGGACACCACCGACGCCAACGGCTACTACCTGTTCGACGGCCTGCCACCAGGGCGTTACGTCGTTCGGATTGCCCCATCTAACTTCCGCAGCGGTGGCGTGCTGACGGGCCTTTTCAGCAGCGAAGGCAGCGGCCCGGTAGACGAATCCAGCCGTGACCAGGGCATTGACAATGACGACCCGCAATCGGACGGCATCCTGAGTTCATCTATCTTGTTGGAGCAGAACAACGAGCCGACTGACGACGAAGACGACCTCAGCGGTAATCCTGCCGACGGGCCGGAGTCACGCGGTGAAACCGGTGAGACGGATGAAAACAGTAATCTTGCCGTAGACTTCGGCTTTACGGCTGTGTTCGACTGGGGTGACGCCCCCGACGGCGGCGGTGATGGTAACTATGGCACCCGCGAAGCCAACAATGGCCCCAATCACCGCATTACGCCGCTGCTGTTTTTGGGGGGGCGCGTAGACAACGAAATGAATGGGAATCCGAATTCAGACGCCAACGGCGACGATGACAACGGCGTTGCTGATGACGATGAAGACGGGGTTCGGATTGAGGACTTTGTGGCGGGCACCACCGTTGATGTTGAGGTGAACGTCTTCAACAACACTGGCGTCGATGCCACCCTCATCGGTTGGTTCGACTGGAACGGCGACGGCGACTTCGACGCTGACGAGGCGGTATCGGTCACTGTCGGTTCTGACCCGAATGTTCAAGTCGTCTCGCTCCCAGTCGATGTGCCGCTAGAGGCCGACATCGACACAGACGGCACAACTTATGCTCGCTTCCGCTTGACGACGGATAGCCTGGACGCAAGCACACCAACCGGGCGTGCCAATGACGGCGAGGTGGAAGACTATCTCATCACGGTAAACCCACCGGGGGTGGCCATCACCAAAACGGATGGCCTTGCTTCCATTGTGCGCGGTCAGTCAACAACCTATACCATCACAGTGACCAACAGCGGCGCTGATGCGGATAACCTCCAGTTTGTTGACGACATCCCTACAGGCGACCCCGACGGCTTTGAGCCGGATTCCGTCGAGTGGGAGTGTACAGCCGCCGATGGCGCAAGCTGTATCGTGGGTGAACCCGAAGGCACTGGCGACAGCGGCACGGGTGACATCGACACGTTTATCAGCCTCCCGCGTGATGGACAAATCACGTTCACCATCACCGCTACCTTGCGTGAAGGCTACACCGCCGGAACCGTCATCAACACCGCCGAAATTGTCGATGGCCCCAGCTCTACTGACGAAAACGGCGTCATCTTTGACCCACCCGCAGGCGAAAAGGTCGGCGTGGTAGATGGCGACACGCTCATTCGCTGGACGCAAACCTGGTTTAACTCCGGTGGTGCCCCCCAAACCGCTACCGTCCGTGACGAAATTGCTGACGACCAGACGTATAACGGCAACCTGGAATGCCCCGCGTTCGGTTCCAGCACCACCAATCGCTGTGAGTTTGTCGGTGGGGAAGTCGTATGGCAGGGGGTTATCTTCCCAGGGGACTCGAACCGAGTTGAAATTAGCTTTGATGTTATTGTGGACGGCCCCGGCACCTACGAGAATACAGGTGTCCTCACTGTAGATGTTGGCGCGTCTTCTACCGATGCGACAGACTCGGCAACGGGTACCGTCACCATTGACGAAGATGACGAGGACGATAACGAAGAAGATGACGAGGACGATAACAACACTGATGGTGACAGTGACGACGATGATGACGACGGCGGCAGTGGCGTTACCGGCACAACGGGTGTGCTGCCACCGCCCTCTAACCCGAACCTGCTTGTTACTGTCGTGGGCGACCCGCCCTTCGTTAACACTGGCGAGGACGTTACCTGGACGATTACCGTCACCAACACAGGGACAGACCCGGCCACCACCTTTGACCTGACTTCAGCCATCCCGCCAGCCCTTGACCTGACGTTAGCTATCCCGTCGATTGGCACTATCAGCCAGGATGGCCGCGTCATCATACTGCAAGGGGTATCGCTGCAACCCGGTGAAAGCCTGACGGTGATTCTGTTCACTACTGTCCGCACAGATTTAACAAACATTGACCTGATTACCGTTCAGGTCGCGCTCAATGGGCAACTTGTTGCCCAGGGGCAGGTGACCGTTGTGCTGGCCTTGCCGGAAACCGGAGAAGCTGTCTCGCCACTGCCACAAAGCCGCCCCTTATGGTGGCCGCTGCTCATCATGGCTGTTGGGGGGGGCGTCGGCTATGGCCTGTATCGACGCCACCGCACCCTGAACCGTTAATTGCTGTGGGGGTGTGGTGAGCAGCCGCACCCCCAGGTCATAATAAATACAAGGACGTTGAGGTGTGACTTATGTATCGTCAGTCAACGCGGCGTGGTGTGCCACTCCTTCTCTTGATTGCCATTGGCATCATCGGTGGGGCGGGTTACTTTGCTTATGACAATATTGCTAACACGCTGTTACCATCCGTTTCCAGTGCAACGCCGCCCCCGGCCATCATGAGCGCCGCCACACAAGCCCTGCTAACACCAACCGCAGCCGGAACGCCCACTGCCGATGGGCCAAAGTTGTTTATCCCAACGGCAGGCGTTAGCACCCCCATTATCACCGCCTTTTTTAACAATGGCCTGTGGGATGTCAGCCACCTCGGCATGAATGTGGGCCATCTACAGCGAACCCCCTGGCTGGGCCAACCCGGCAATGTCGTTCTGGCCGGGCACGTTGAGATGGCCGACGGGCGCAGCGGCATTTTTGCCACCCTGGAATTACTCCAGGCGGGTGACCGAGTAACCATCACTGAAGCCGAGCGCGACTATCACTATGCCGTCACGACCATCAAACACGTAGCGCCAAACGACCTGACTGTGCTTTACCCCACTGGAACCCATAGCCTTACCCTCATTACCTGTTCCGATTTTGATGTCGTTACCAACCTTTATGAACGTCGGCTGGTTGTTACCGCCACGATACTCAATAGCTCATAGCAGATGACGTTTAGCCCTGCCCAACCAGCCCCGATGGTGTAAAAACGGGCAGGGCTTTTGCAAAGTTGCATGGCAGATCATTGGGCGCGGCCTAAACCCGTCACTTTTTTCAAAAAGTGAACAAAAACGTAACTGCTCAGGCACCGGGTGCCGCTGTTTAAGCCCCTCTCCCAGGGCCATAGGCCCGTTTGGGAGAGGGGTTGGGGTGAGGGCTGAGTAGTTACCAAAAACTTGCCTTTTCGGACGCAAAGCGTCCCCGCGATGTGAAAACTTGACTTTGCAATAGCCCTATAAAAATGGGGCAGGTTATTGCACAACATGACCCGCCCCGTGCATAATATCGCCTTTTTACACACGCAACGAGTAATCGCCAATGACCTACATTGAAACTGAAATCCGTGAGCAGGCCACTGTGATTCAAACCCTGCTGGATGCCGAAACGGCCCACGTCCAGCAGATCGCCGCTGCTATCAACACTTTTGACCCGGCTTTCATTTGTATTGCGGCGCGGGGCACGTCAGACAATGCGGCCCGCTACGCCCAATATCTGTTTGCCACCCACGCCCGCAAGATGGTCGCCCTGGCCACGCCGTCGGTTCACACGCTGTATCAGTCCCCACCAGACCTATCGCGGGCGGTTGTCATCGGCATTTCACAGTCTGGCCAGTCCGATGATGTGCGGCGGGTCATCCGCGATGGCAAAGCCCAGGGTGCGCTTACCGTTGCCATCACCAACGACGCAAGCTCGCCGCTGGCCACCGAAAGCGACCACGCTATCGCGCTCCATGCCGGGCCAGAACGCAGTGTGGCGGCCACCAAGACCTACACCACCGAACTCGTGGCCGCAGCGATGTTGATTGCTGCTGTCGCCGGGGCCACCACCGCTACCGAAGCACTGCAATCGGTGCCGGGGTGGGTGCAGCACACGTTAGATACCTCCCTGGCAGTGATTCCCGCCTGGGTGGAGCGCTACCGCTACATGGATCGTTATGTGGTGATTGGGCGCGGCTATAACTATGCCACTGCCTTTGAAATCAGCCTGAAAATCAAAGAGTTGTGCTACATCGCGGGTGAGGAATACAGTGAGGCGGACTTCCGGCACGGGCCGATTGCCCTGGTGCAGCCGGGCTTCCCGGTGATGTTGATTGCCCCAACAGGCGCGACGTTCGACCGCCAGCGCGACCTGCTCAATGTAATGGTGGAGCGTGAGGCGGAGTGCCTGGTCATTTCCAATGATGCTGGGGTACGCGAATTAGCCCACCGCGCCATGCCCATCCCCGATGTACCTGAGTGGTTGAGTCCGGTTGTGGCGGTGATTCCAGGGCAGGTGTTTGCGGTGTTTTTGGCACAGGCACGCGGCCTACCGTTAGACGCGCCGCGCCACCTGCAAAAAGTCACCAACACCACGTAGTTAACTAATGATCCGGCGCAGATGGCCGCCGTGTTGTGTGATTCGCGCTCTGGCGTCGGCAGCGGTGGCACCCGTCAGGGCCATCACGATAGCCGTTTTCACCTCGTTGTCTGTTTGAGTGAGCAGGGCTGCTGCGTCGTCCTCACTGACGCCCGTAACCTCACACACGATGCGTCGTGCCCGCCCGGCAAGTTTGGCGTTTGTCACTTTGACATCCACCATCAGGTTGCCGTACACCTTGCCCAACCGCACCATCGTCGTGGTACTCATCATGTTGAGCGCCAGCTTTTGCGCGGTGCCCGCCTTCAACCGCGTGGACCCCGTCAGCACTTCTGGCCCAACCAGCAGCGGAACGGGGTGCTGCACAGCATCCAACAGCGGGGCAGGGACGTTGCAGGCGATGCCGCCCGTCACCGCACCGAGTTGCGCGGCCCGTTGTACCGCCCCCAGCACAAACGGTGTGCGTCCGCTGGCAGCAATGCCCACCACCACATCAAATTCACGCACACCCGCTTGCGTGATAGCCGCTGCGCCCGCCTCGTGGTCGTCTTCGGCACCTTCCACTGCCTTGAACATGGCCCCCTCACCCCCCGCGATGATTGCCTGCACCACGTCCGGGGATGTGCTGAACGTGGGCACACACTCGACGGCATCCAGCACGCCCAGGCGTCCGCTTGTGCCCGCCCCCACATAGATCAGCCTGCCGCCACTGCTCAGCCGCTCTGCTGTAACGTCCACCAGCGCGGCAATCTGCGGCAGTGCCCCCCGGACGGCGGCTGCAACGGTGGCGTCTTCGTCATTCATGGTTTGCAGCACTTGTAACGTGGTCATCTGGTCGAGCGCGTCTGACTTCGGGTTGCGCTGTTCGGTGAGCATGGGTCAGTCCTCTTGTGTAAGCAGCATCGCCAGCAGGGCTGCCCCGGCCACGGGCGGGTATTTGGGCACGGGTGGCGCATCCAGGCCGAGTTTGTGGGCCAGCGCCCGTGCCAGGGCTGTATCCGCTGTCAGCAGGCCCCCGGCGAAGCCAATCGGCGGCGCGTCCATCCCCAATTGCCGGACGATAGCCGTGTAGTGGTCAACCAGGTGGCCTGCGGCGGTATCCACCAGGGTGAGGGCTTCCGTGTCGCTGTCGCCCGCCATTTCGACCACCACCCGCGCACACGCGGCGATGTCCTGGTGCGCCGCCGTGTGATACGTCCACTCCAGCAGGTCATCACGCGGTTTTTCCAGCCCGATGTGTTTCAGCAGCCGCTCTGTGAGTGGGGTATGCGGACGCCGCCCGTCGATGGCCTGTGCCAACCGCCGGAGGCCCTCGACCGCCAGTTCGTAGCCGCTGCCCTCATCCCCGATGCGGTAGCCCCACCCGCCAACCACCACCGACGCGCCGTCCCGGTTGATGCCAAACGACGAACTCCCTGTGCCAGAAAGCAGCAGCACCCCGTAGCGCTCCCCCGTCGCCCCAACAAGCGCCACTTCATAGTCTGCACTGGGGACGATGGCCGTGTTTGGCAGCACCGCGCCCACTGTTTCGCGTATCCAGTCCCCGGCATAGCGCGAATCTGCCCCGGCGATGCCTGCCCCCACTGCTTTGACCTGTGCATCGGCGGGCAGGTCAGCCAGCACCGCCCGCAGCGCGTCTTGCAGGCGGTGAGCGGCCAGGTCGCGCCCGATGCCGCTAGGGTTGACGCTGTGGGGCTGCTTAATCTGGGTGACGGTGGTCATCTGCGGGGTGTAAGCGCCCACACGCACCGTGCTGGCCCCGCCATCAATGCCGATGTAAAGCGGTTCGGTCATGCGGTTGCCTCGCGGGTGACGGTATTCCACACATCCTGATACAGCTTGCCAATCGCGGTGTAATCCCGCCCATGATAGACGCGGTTGGTCATCAGCGCTGCGACCAGCCCCCGTTCCGCATCCATCCGCAGCAGGGTGCCTGTGAATCCGGTATGGCCAACACTGCCATCATCAAAGCGGACAAAACCCAGCGCGTAAGTGTTGCTGTGCGGTGCCCAGGCTTGCTGGCGGATAACTTCCGTGATGGCCCATGTGTGCTGTTCTGGTTGCAGCCACGCCCGCCCATACTGGGCGATGTCTGCCGTTGTGCCGAACAGTCCCGCGTGCCCGCTTACACCCCCCAACGTGTAGGCGTTCTCATCATGCACGTCGCCCTGCACCCGTTCGCTACGCCAGTCGGCGTCGTATTCCGTCGGGGCGATTTGCTCACGCCGGATGCCATGCGCCAGCGGGTTGTAGGTCACGGTTTGCAAGCTAAGGGGGGCGGTCACCCTCTCGCGGATGGCTTCATCCAGTGGGGTGCCGTGCAGCCGGGCAACCGCCTCACCGAGCAGCATAAACCCCAGATCACTGTAGCAGAATGAGATACCGGGCCGATCACGGAAGGGCGAGTCGTACACGGTTTGCAGGGTTTGGCGCTGATTCGGCAAGCCTGTTGGCGGTGCGGGTGGTGGTTGTGTAAGCTGAAACAAGGGCGTCCACGCGGGCAAACCGGATGTGTGGGCCAGCAACTGCCGAAACGTGACCTGGGCCGGGTTCACCGTCTGGCCGATTTTGTCGGGTGGGGTGGGGAGCGGCTGGCGCGTATGCGGGTCGTGGCCGTTGCCCATCGCTCGCGGATTGTTGGCCCCAAACTCCGGGATAACAGCCACAACAGGGGAGTCCAGCGTGACTTTGCCTGCTGCGACCAGTGCTAGAAACGCCGTCGCTGTAAACGTCTTGGTAACCGACGCCAGATCAAAGTACGTGGTCAGGTCGGCATCACCCCACGCCCGGTGATACACCGTGTGCCCGTCGCGCAGCACGCACAACACAATCGCTGGGGCCGTCGTGGGGAGTGCATCGCGCAGCAGCGCGTCGAGTTGGGCGTCAGGTGGGGTCATCGGGCTTGAGGTCTGCCGTGTCGATCACGTAGCGGGCGTGGCGCGATAGGTAGCGCTGCTTGAGGTCAAGGTTGTGGGCGTCCCCTTCTGGCACATTGGCACTGACGATCACCGGCGGCGTGACGCCTTTCGCCTCCATGATAAAGGCGGCTTCCGTCGTCATCGCCTCCATGATAAACACCCCGGCCAGCGTCGAAGTCGCGCCAGCTTTGACGCCACTGGCCAGCGGCAGCGCACTATCGCCGCGTGGGGTGTGCGTGTCAATCACGATGTCGGCCACATCATAGAGTTTTTGCCCGCTGCTGTGGCGCGACGGCACCGCCTGGCTGTGGGCCAGCGCGGTCATGGCAACCGTCGTCAGTCCGGCCTGCCTGGCGACCTGCGCGGCCTCAATGGGCACCGGGTTCACCCCACTGTTGGAAATCACAATCATCACCCCGCCGGGGCGCAGCGTGTAGTGCCCCAAAATGAGTTCGGCCACGCCTTCCAGCCGCTCCATGTCGCCGCCCGTATGATCGTAGATGGCGGTTGCGGGGGCCAGCCCACCGGCCCGCCACATCGCCTCACGCGCCACCAGTTCCGAATGGCCGCTGCCAAACGTGAAAAAGTCGCGGTCGTTGATAAGCGCATTGGCAATGGCCCCCGCTGCCCTGCTGATGTTGTCAGCTTCGCGCTCAACGATGCGGGCAAGCTGCGCCGTTACATAGTTGTGATACTGACGGATGCTGTGGTCGGTCATTAGCTTTTGACTGCCCCCGCACTAATGCCGCGAATCAACTGACGCGAGAAAATCGCATACAAAACGAGGATCGGTACCATTGCCAACGTGAGCGCCGCCAGCAGCGCACTGTAGTTCGTCTGGAATTGGCCAACGAATTCACTCACGCCCAGCGTAATGGTACGGGTGCTTTCGCCTGGGGCCAGCACCAGCGGGAACCACAAGTCGTTCCAAACCGGGATCATATGGAAGACGGCGACTGTCGCCAAAGCAGGCCGTACCAGCGGCAGCACCAACTGCAAGTAGATGCGGTATTCACTGGCACCGTCTACGCGCATGGCGTCTTTCAGGTCGCGGGGTATCTCTCGCATAAACTCCGCTAAGATGAACACCGTAATCGGGATGCCCCACGCGGTATATAAGATAATCAGCGACCAGATAGTGCCTTGCAGTTCCAGGCCGCGCATCAACCGGATAATGCTCACCGTGCCCAACCGGATTGGAATCATGATGCCCAGCGCAAAATACAGCGCCAAAAAGCGGTTGCCGGGGAATTCAAACTCCGATAGCGCATAGGCCACCATGCTGCCGAACAGCAGCACCAAAAACAGCATCGTCACCGTGATAAAGAAGCTGTTCCAGTAGTAGCGGATGAAGTTCGTCCGCTCAAATACCGTAATGTAGCCCCCCCAATCAATCGGATTCGGGAGGCTGTACGGCTGTGTGAAGATAGCCCGCCGCGACTTGAGCGAGTTCACCACCACCACGCCAATTGGGAAAAGCGCGATCACCGAATACATCAGCAGCACCACATAGCCGAGAACATTCATTACCCGGTCAACAGAAAACACCTTTCCGCGTGGGATGTCCTGCTCGGTTGGGGCTGTGGTGGGTTTGGCCTGTGCCTTTTGCATGGTTGTGTTGTCCTTACGCTTCTGTGCGGACGAGCCGCCGCTGTACGCCGTACAAGTAGATCATCACCACCGTCAGGATGATGAAGAACATCATGGTGGCGATGGCTGTGCCCATGCCGAAGTTCGGCTCAGACGCGCCCCCCGCACCAAAGGCCGTCCTGAAGAAGAACGTGCCCAGAATGTCCGTCGAGAGGTTTGGGTCACCTGTGCTGCCCTGCATGGTGTAAATCAGCGCGAAGGCGTTGAAGTTGCCCACAAACGTGAGCAGGCTCACAATGCCGACGGTGGGCAAAATCAGCGGGAACTTGATGCGCCAGAACACACCCCACGCATTGGCACCGTCTACAAGGGCTGCGTCAATCAGTTCATCGTTGATGCCCAGCAGCGCCGCAACAAATAGCATCATCGGCAGGCCGATAAACTGCCACACGCTCACCAGCGCCACCGTGACCAGCGCGGTATCTGTGCGGCCAAGCAGCGGCGTGGGCAGGCCGATGGTCGTCAGCGGCTCGTGCAAGATGCCCCACAACGGGCTGAGCAGCAGCGCCCACGTAAAGCCAACAATCACATAGGATAGGGTGGTGGGGGCAAACAAAATCGTGCGGAAGACGGGCACCCCGCGCAGGCCGCGCCGCGTCAGGATGAGCGCCAGCAGCAGGGCCATCGGGTTTTGCACGGCCATATGCACGCCGAAGAAAATAAAGTTGTTCTCCAGCGCGTTCCAAAAGCGGAACGACCAGAATTCCTCGCTAAACAGCCGCTCAAAGTTCCCCAGGCCCACGAATGTCGCTGTACCGTCCTGAGCAAATGTTAGCGTACTTAGCCGGAGCGAATCTAGCAGGGGGAAGGCCATAAACACGCTGTAGCAAATGAAGGCGGGGGCGATGAAAACAATGACGTAAAACGGGAAGGGTTTGCGGCCAATGGCTTGTTCGTTCATGGGGGCTGTGCCAGCGGTAACGGTTTATAGCATTAGGAATGATAGTGGGGCGCACCAACGTGTGCGCCCAACAGCATAAAGGCCGTGTCGTTGTTGGCACGGCCCTACGAAAATGACCTATTCTTCAGGGTAGAACAGGTACGTCTGAAGTTCGGCGGCCATCTCTTCCACGCTGACTTCACCCGCGAAGGCAGCCGGGAACAGACGCCAGGCTTCCAGGCGCGGGGAAACTTCACCACGCGAGAGGTACTGTGCTTCCAGGCGGATGGTCGTCTCGCACTCGGACTTCCAGCTTGCCATTTCAGCAGCAACCGGGTTCTCAATGTCGATTTCGTAGTTGCTCAGCGAGAAGAAACCGGGTTGTTCGTTGGTGTACAGCGCGGCGAATTCTGGCCCGGCCACCCACGTCAGGAAGGTACGGGCAGCTTCTTGCACTTCTTCGCTGCTGTTCAGGTTGTAGCCCAGGCCGATGTCTACATGGTCAGTGACGTAGCACTGCTGGCCCGCTTCAGGGACCGGCGGCTTGAAGGCACTCAACTGGAAGAAGCCTTCTTCTTCCTCAGCCTGGAACAGCGGAATATCCCAGGAACCTGCCGGGAAGATCGCCGCGCTACCCAGGGGGAACAACTGCTGCGTGTCTGCATAGCCAACTGACTCGTACCCACTCGGCAGGAACGGCTCCCAGGCCAGCACGAACTCCATCGGCTCGGTGAATTCGGGGTCAGTGATGGCAACATCGCCAGCAATCAATGCCTGACGGCCTGCTTCACCACCGTACCAGTTCGGTGCGTTGTTGTGGAAGCCCATCGTCCAGTTTGTCCAGCCGTCCTGCGTGCCCATTGCCAGCGGCGTTACGCCCGCTTCGTCAATGGTAGCCAGCAGCGCCAGGAATTCCTCAGTCGTTTCGGGGACTTCCCAGCCGTTTTCTGCAAACAACTCGGTGTTATAGAAGAAGCCGTGCAGCACCGATGCCATCGGGATGCAGTACATCGTCGCGCCGTCGTCGGCAATCCAGCCGCTGCGGGCTACCGGGCCAAAGGCGGGTTCGCCAGCTTCGGTGGTCGCGCCGTCTACAATGTCGGTCACTTCGCCCAGGTACTCACGGTTGAACAGCGCCAGGCTGATGTCGAACGGGCGGCAGGTAATCAGGTCCGGGCCGCCGCCACCTTCTAGCGAGGCCAGCAGGGACGAGTCATATTCGGTGTTGAGCGTCGGCTCAAAGGAAACCTGGATATTGGGGAATTCTTCGTTGAATGCGCCAATGATGGCGTCCCACTGTTCCAGGTCTTCCGTGCGCCAACTGCCCATTGTCAGTTCGATCACATCGTCCTGGGCGGCGGCCATCGACGTGACGACCAGCAACATACTAAGGACGACCAATAAACTAAATGCTTTTTTCATGAGTCGCGTATCTCCTCTAAAAGTGACCATTTTGTCCCAGGGGGGGTGAACATTTGCACGTTGAGGGACATTTGGAATATGATAGCGGGGAACGCGGACCTTCGCCACAAATCTTAACATTCCGGGCAAACGACATCCAACACAATGCTCAACGCCGATCTCGTCCACACCCAACCTGGCCTAATCACCCTGTGGGACTTCCGCAGCAGCGACCCCCTCACATCACAGGGGGCAGTGAGCTACACCCTGCAACCCGTAAACGCGGGCACCTTCACCGCCGATGGCCTGTACCTTGAGCGTGGGCAGTGGTATCGCCTTCCGCGTGCCCAGCTAGGGGCGCTTGATGTTCACGGGCCACACGCGCAAGTCTCTGTAGTGGCGTGGCTCAAGCGGATGCCGCAGCCGCCCACCCAGGACTGTGAAACCCTTGCGGGCGTGTGGGACGAATCCCGCAAGATGCGCCAGTACTGCCTGTTCCTTGATTTGCCCATTTGGGGCAGCAAAGATCAGGTGGGCGGGCATGTGTCGTCGCATGGCGGGCCAACCCCCGGCCACCCCTACTGCATGGACGCGGCCATCGGCGCGACAGTCATCACCTATGATGCGTGGCACACCGTCGGCTTTAGCTACGACGGCGAATACGCCCGCGCTTACCTTGACGGCCAACTGGACGCCCGCAACGGACGCAACCCGTTTCACTATCCGCATGGGCTGCACAACGGCGGCCCAGGCGGGGCCGATTTCACCGTCGGGGCAGTCAGCCGCAGCGGGGAACCCGGCAACTTCTTTCATGGGATGTTAGCGGGGATTGCGGTTTACAGCCGCGCACTTGACGACAGTGAGTGGGCACAGCTTGCTGCACTTCATCACACGGGAGGGACGAACACATGAAAGTTGGAATTGTCGGAGCCGGGTCAATGGGTAACGCGCACGCCCCCGGCTGGCAAAACACAGGCGCGGATGTGGTCGGTGTGCTGGCGTCGGATGTGAACAGCGCTGCCCAACTTGCCGAGCGGTTGGGCGGGCGGGCCTACGACGATTATGCCGCGCTGCTGGCCGACGTAGACGTGATCGACATTTGTGCGCCCACGCACTTACACAGGGCGATGGTGCTGCAAGCCGCCGCAGCGGGCAAACACATCTTCTGTGAAAAGCCAATCGCGCTCACGGTTGAAGACGGTGCTGAAATGATCGCCGCGTGTGAGCGGGCCGGGGTGCGCCTGTTCGTGGGGATGGTGCTGCACTTCTTCCCGGAGTATGTGGCAATGAAAGCGGCGGTTGATGCCGGGCAGGTGGGTGCGCCGCAGGTCGTCCGCATGACGCGGGCCTCCTACCGCCCGCAAAAGCCGGATGACAACTGGTTCATGGACGAGGCGCAGTCTGGCGGGATGCTGGTTGACCTGATGATTCACGACTTTGAGATGAGCCGTTGGCTGGCCAAAGGTGAGGTCGTGCGTGTGTTTGCCAAAACAATCCGCAGCGGCCACCCACAGCAATTGGCCGATCATGGGTTGGTCATTCTGCGCTACGACAACGGCGCGATGGCCCACATTGAGGGCAGTTGGGCCTACCCGGTGCCGATGTTCAGCGTTCGCGCAGAGGTGGCGGGCGACGGCGGCCTTATCGAGTGGGACAGCGACAAGACGCAGCCCATCCAACAGCACACCCACCAACTGACGACAGGTGTTACCCGCGACGTTGCCCTACCCGGCAGCCCGCTCAATCAAGACCCCTGGGCAGCAGAGGTCGAGCACTTTTACCGCGCCCTCGCCCATGACGACCCGTTCCGCGTCACCCCGCTGGACGCGCTGCGCGGCCTGCAAATCGCGTTGGCGGCGCGGGCGTCTGCACAGACGGGCCAACCCGTGACCCTCACACTCCCGGAGGTGTTTGCATGAGTGACCTTCGCATTGGCATTATGAGCTTTGCCCACCTGCACGCGGAGGGCTACATCGGCAACCTGCGCGGCATGGACGGCGTGACGTACATCGGCTTTGCGGACGATGACGCTGGCCGCGCTGCCAAATTCGCGGCACAGTTCGACAGCCCGGTGTTCGACAGCTACGCTGACTTACTCGCGCAGCAACCCGACGGCGTGATTATCTGCTGTGAGAACAACCGCCACCGCGAACTCACGGAGATGGCCGCCGCCGCAGGCGTGCATGTGCTGTGCGAAAAGCCCATTGCCACCACCATCCCGGATGCACAGGCGATGATTGCTGCCTGCGATAAGGCCAACGTCAACCTGATGATTGCCTTCCCGATGCGGTTCAGTGCGTCCGCACGGCAGGTGAAAGCCGCCATTCAGCGCGGCGACCTGGGCAACATCTTTTGTGCCAATACGACCAATCAGGGCGAAAACCCGGACTATCACCGGGCGTGGTTTAGTGATGGCACGCTGGCGGGCGGTGGCGCGGTGATGGATCATACCGTGCATGTGGTTGACCTGATGCGCTGGTACACGGGCGCGGAACCCGTCGAGGTGTATGCGGAGGTGGATAACCTGTTTGGTCAGGGGCGTGTGGAGGTAGAGACAGCGGGCCTGTTGATGATTACGTTTGACAACGGCGTGTTCATCACGCTGGACGCCAGTTGGAGCCGCCCCGCATTTTACCCGACATGGGGCAACGTCAAAGTCGATCTGGTCAGCGAAAACGGCGTGCTGCGAACCGATTACTTCTCGCAAAAGCTGGACGTATACGACGGGCGGCAGAATCAGCTTGTGTGGAACTATTGGGGCAGTGACCCCAACGCGGCCATGATTGCGGAGTTCGTCAGCAGTGTGCGTGAGGGCCGCCCACCACTGATTACCGGTCATGATGGGCTAAAGGCCCTGCAAGTTGTTTACGCGGCGTATGAAGCCGGGCGCACGCACCAACCTGTACGGCTGTAGGGGCGGGGCAGCGTCCCCGCCCAAAATGAGATGTTATGCACGGCGCATAAACCCTGATCGTTATTTGTTTTGCGGCGGCGTTGGGGCCATCAACGGGACGTGGGTTTGCGCCGCGTCTGCCTCCGTTGTTGTCTGATTCGGGTCAGCACGTTCGGGCAGGGCGGCACAGTTCCCATTGAGAATTAACCCATCTTCGCGCATCCAACCGCTTGTCACTCCTGGCAGAATGACCGCATACCACAGCGTTTCACTGTCGCTGTAAGTTTCATGGGCCAGCGCCAGGTCGCCAAACGGCAGGTTGCCCAGCACGTTGCTGCCCGCCTGTGGTGATGCAAGAATCGCAACCGCATCGCCCGTCGAACTGCTCACCCGGCACACAGAAGAATCGGCGATGGCGGTGGGTAGATTGCCCACATCGGCAGGGTCAGTCGGTGTGGGGCTGACGAGTTGATTGCAGGTGCCGCCCCCCGGCCCGAACAAATCGACCTCGTTGGCGTCCACCCACCCTGAGCGAATGCGGCTTTTTGGCAAGAACACCTGATAGAACGCGCCGGACGCGGTTTCGGTGACAATCCACGTCTCCAACTGCTCCCCGGCCAGCAGCGCCCCGATGACATCGGCGTTTTTGTTTGCAAACTGGTAGATCGGCAGGCGGGGTGCGCCCTCCGCCCGTTGGACGTAGCAGTTACCCGGTTGGCTTTGCGCTGCTGCGCTGTTGCTATCTGCCGCGCCGCCGCCCTTGGGCCGCTCTGATGTAACGGTCGGCACGGTGATGTTGGTTGGCGGCACGTTGGTCATGGTCGGCGGGATAATCGCTGTGGGCGGCTGCACCTGCGCCAATGTCACGCTTACCAGCGGGCGCGGCGTGGCCGTGATGGCTGCCGGGGCGCTGGAAGCCGCTTCTTCCGTTGTGCTGCCCACTTCTTCCGTAACCTGGGCCGCAGCAATGGGCGTACCGTCGTTGTCGTCACCGGGGTTCATCGCAACCAGCAGCAGCCCCACCACCAGCACGATAGCGGCAGCGGCCCCCAACGTCACGGCTGCACCGATGGCGTTTGTCACCCGGCGGCCTCGATCTACGGGGGTTGGCGCATCTGGCTGGGTGCGCGGCAGCCTGGTAAACAGTGCTGGATTCGACGGTGGTGCTGGAATCGGCACATCAGGGTTGTGGGCCTCGTGGTTAGTAGGGGCAAATGCCCCGTCACCCGCTGTGAGCGCCTCCACGAGACCCGCGCTGACGGGGGGCAGTTTTTTTGAGCGGTTCAGCGCCTCAAGATAGACAGCATCGGCCAGCACACGCCATTCCTCCAGCTCGGTTTGCAGTTCCGGCTGCTGCTGAAGCGCCTGTTCAAACTGGCGGCGCTGGGCGTCCGGCAGGGTACCGTTCAGGTAAAACGGGATCATGTCCTGCATCGGTTGGTGGCTCATTAAAACAACTCCTCTTCACTTAACAGCCCGCGCAGCGTGTCCTTTGCGCGGTGCAGGCGGCTTTTGACGGTGCCCTCGCTCACGCCCATAATCTCGGCGGCTTCTAGCCCGCTCAATTGATGAAAAAACACCAGTTCCAGCGTTTCGCGCTGTTGGGCCGGTAGCTGCTGGATAGCCTCGTGCAGCCGTTCGGCTCGTGAGGCGCGTTCCATGCGTTCGAGTGGGCCGGTGCTGTCGCTGTCATAGGTTTCGTGCAGTTCTACCCATTGCAGCTTGCGTTTGCGCCGGTAGTTAATGGCCTGATTGCGAGCAATGGCAATCAACCAGGTGCGGACTTTTGCATCTCCGCGAAAACGCGGCGCACTTTTCCAGGCTGCCAACATAACGTCTTGCAAAACCTCCTCGGCTAGCTGTCGATTGTCGCCTAACTGACCCGTCAGGTAGCCTAATAGGGAGGGGCCGTGCCGCGCATACAAGGCATCCAATGCGTGGGCGTTGCCCTGCGCCATGCCATGAATCAACTCATTGTCCGATGCTTCGGCGGGGATGGGCGACTGTCTTGCATCTTCGAGCATGAATGACTTTCCTAACTCCTCAGCCTGTATGTCGTGGTTCAGGCCGCAGGTGGTTCCTTAATCGTGTGTGAGAAGGCTATTTTCATACTTGAAGCAACGAAAGGCAAACTGCCATAAAACGTTTAGTGTAATTCAGATTATTGGCGGTTTAGCCCTCACCCCCCTCGAAATGCACCCTAAAACGTTTGGCGGGCGAACTGAGCCACAATGTAGGCAACTCTACACGTCCGCTTTGGATTGTGGGTTAAAGTTATCGCGGTGCAAACGACATGAAAGGCCATACCCATGCTAGACCGCGAGGTTCGCGTATACAAAGAGCGGTTGCTCAACCCTATCGCTGACGGACTGGGCCGCGCAGTTCACCCTACGACGATCACGCTGATAGGGGCCGCGTTTGGGGTGGGCGCAGGTGTGGCCGCATGGCAGCAGATGTACTGGGTTGGCCTGGGATTGTGGGCCGTCAACCGCATCCTGGACGGGCTGGACGGCACGGTGGCGCGGCGCACCAACCAGCAAAGTGACCTCGGCGGTTACATCGACATTGTGCTGGACGACCTCGTATACAGCCTTATTGTGCTGCTGTTCGCCGTTGGCATCAACACCCCACAGGGATATATCGCGGCGGGTTTCCTGTTGGTGACGTACCGTGTCAACGCCGCCTCGTGGCTGTATCTTGCGTCTTTACTGGAGAAGAAGTCCGCCGGGGCCAAAGCTAACAAGGAACTCACGTCTATTACCATGCCGCCGGGGCTGATCGAGGGTACGGAAACGGTTATCTTCTATGCATTTCTGTTTGCGCTGCCGATGTTCGGGGTGCCGTTGATGTGGGTGTTCGGCGTGCTGGTCGCGCTGACGGTGGTGCAGCGCCTTGTTTGGGCTGTTCGCAATTTGGACTGACGTTCGCCAAATTTGAAATCGCAAAGTCAATCAATATCCAAATGGAGAGAAGCAACATGGAAACAACGAAGAACGAGCAATCCGGTTTCGATGCGGGCCAATTCCTCAAAGACAATGCCGCCAAGATCATTGCCATTGTGTTCTGGCTGGGAATTATCGCCGCAGTGGTGGTTTACCAGCGCAGCACGGGTTTGGGGCCGCAAGCGCTCGCCGCTGACCTCGTGGAGCAGTTGCAGGCGTTCATCGCCGGGACGTGGTGGGGGCCGTTGGTCTACACATTTATCTACTTCTTGCGCCCGGTGATTCTGTTCCCGGCGTCTGTGCTGACGATTTTGGCAGGCAACCTGTATGGGCTGCCGTTTGGCCTGCTGCTGGCTGTCGTCGCCGGTACGATTTCCTCAATTATCCCGTACTTTGCGGGGCGCTGGCTGTTCGGTAATGCAACAGAAGCTCAGGAAGAAAACGAGGACATTGGCCGCCTGATGAAGTTCGCCAGGGCACTGCGCGAAAACCCCTTCCAGACGGTGATTACCATGCGCTTGCTGTTCCTGCCCTATGACGCGGTGACCATCCTGGCCGGGTCGCTGAAGATTCCGTTCATCCCGTTCTTCTTCGCAACGATGCTGGGTAACGTCGTCGGCGCGATTCCGTATGTGGCGCTGGGCGCGTCGGTTGAGGGCAACCCGTTCACCGCAGAAGCCAGCCTTAATCCCTGGATTCTGGCGCTGGCCGCGGCCATGTTCGTGCTGAGCGTTGGCGGCTCACAGTTGTACAAGCGCTTTCAGGCCAAGCAGAACCCCGCTGTTGCCGACGCTGAAACCTCCACCGCGCAGTAAGCACCACTTACAGGCGGGCGGCACACACGCCGTCCGCCTGGTGGCCCGCTTACGTATCTATTCAGCCTACCGTGAGAATTTGCGCTGATTTCGGCAATTTGCCCCACAGTGAACCACCAAAATATGTTGTGGACTACGTTACAATCCGCAATCTACGGTAACTGTTCAGGTACTCGCTTCATTCAATACCCCAGAACAAGCCGAGACGCTTACGGTGCTGCTCCGCAAGGTAATCACCGGGTAGGCGAACCGCCGCGATTGACATCTACCCGGTGTGTCTGGTGGGGCTACCTGCCTGCAAGGCACCGCCCCTAGCCGTTTGCGCGGGTGGCCTGTTCGGAGTGATCTGTGAGATGGGCGGGCAGTTGCAACTGCTTGCGAATGTCCGTCCCGGCAGAGTGGATGATGGAGTTGATGATGTTACCGCCGATGCGCTCAGTCATCTGCTTCATAATGCCGTTGTTGTATTCCATTAACACGCTCATCTGCGAAAAGGTTTGCAGGAACGGCACTGCTGCCCGCGTCCAGTCGCCCCTGGGGATGGCCAGCATATCCGCAGTTTCATCGCCCACAAAGTAGCGCATCATCGTCGGGACGATTGACTTGGGCATATAGGGCGGGTTGTTTTCCTGAATGTAGGCAATCAGGCGTTGGGTAAGGTCCTGGCCTTCGGGTGAAGGGGCGTAGTGGCGCTCCCGGATGGCAGCTCCGAGTTGAATCACATCATCAATACGGTCAGGGATAACCTCTTCCCGCACGCCAGACATATACCCGACGACAGCCCACAGGTGCATAATTGCCCGCAATGCCTCGTCGGAGAACTCTACGCCCAGCTTTTCCATACTTTCTAGCGGCGACAGATAAAACGAGAACAGCGTGCCCAGCATGTCTTCCTGGTTGATCGGCTTGCCGTGCTTGTAGTCCCAGCGGTCGCTGTTTTCGATCAGGTAGCGCACCGCCGCATGAATCAGCCGCACCTTCTGAATGGAGCGGATCGCATGACCAGACGGCTCAAACCCGCCGACAACCAGCACATCCAACAGCATTTGCCCTGTTTCTGCAAGGCGCTTGGCCGGTGAATTGCCGATATAGCTGGACATGCTCAGCACTTGCACGCCATCACGGGCAGCATAGCAGCTTGGCAGGGACGCATAAGCCCACAGGCCCGCGAAATAGGCCACGTAGCGCTGCGATACCTTTTGCCCCTTCACCATCAGGTCATAGTCTGCCCAGTCGGGTAGTTTGCCACTTTCTTCCAGGAAGTGGTTCAGCACTTCCGGGAAAGTTTCGACTGGAATCTGGTCATTGCGGGTGAGCGGCTTGAGCAGCTCATTAACGTTTTGAATATCACCGCGCTCGAACAAATCAACGATAACCTGATCTGCAAGGGGGTCGCCTTCATAGCGAAGTGCATCAAGGCGTTCGTTGTTTAGGGGTTGGTATAGCATTCCGTTGCTTTCATAGCCTT
>DAOTTY010000045.1:0-11939 GCA_034437575.1 Anaerolineae bacterium
CGGCGTGAGCGCAACCAGTATCAAGCCAACAGCGAGGCAGGCCAGCGCCGCCTGCGCCACCCGATGCTCCCCAAATTTCCGCGTCCACTTGCCGATGTAATAGCCCTGTACGATTACCAGCACCACGCCCACCAGCACAAACACATACGCATTGCCCTCCCCTAGCAGGCCCAAACGGCTGAGCGTGAACAACCCCAGCAAGCTCTCAAAGCCGAAGAAGATCAACTGCTGCGCGAACATCATCACCAGCAGCAGGTTCACACGCGGGTCACGCAGCAGTGTGACAACAATGCCGGGGTCAACCCGGCGGTTGCCTTTGGCACGGCGGTCTTGTGGCAGCGTTTCGCGGAACAGCACCACCGTCAAGATGATAGACAGGAATGAGTAGCCAGCCGCGATGAAAGCCGGGACGGCCAGACTGTCTGTGAAGTTCAGCGCAATGGCACTAATCAGCGGGCCAAGCACAAACCCCAACCCGAACGCAGCCCCGGTCAGGCCAAGTGCCTGCGCCCGGTCTTCTTCGGATGTCACATCGGTGAGGGCAGCCTGCGCCGTAGCAAGGTTGGCACCGAACAGCCCGTCAACAAGGCGCGACAGAATCACCAGCCACAGCGTATTCGCCAATCCAAGCATGATAAAGCTGGCAAACGTTGTTATCTGGCTGATGAGCAGCAGCGGCTTGCGTCCAAAGCGGTCAGACAGGGCACCCATCATGGGCACGCCGAAGAGCTGCGCGACGGGGAACGCCGCCACCACGAGGCCAATTTCTAGCGGGGATGCGCCAAACCGCGCCCCGTACAGATGCAGCAGCGGCAAAATAACCGTAAGGCCCAGCACATCCACCAGGATGAGCAGGAAAATGGGGGTGATCGTCTCAAAATCGAGTTTTTTCTCAGTCAACAGTACAGGAACCCGGATTTTAACATTAAAACTTGCCGACGCATCATGGCTTAACCGCTGGTGTTTGTCAAGTTGAGCAGTATCAAGAGCAGGGCTTTTGCAAAGTTGTATGGCTCATCATTGGGCACTGCCCAAACCCGTCACTTTTTGAAAAAGTTAACAAAAACTTGCCTTTTCAGACGCAGAGCGTCCGAAAGCATGGTTTCAAAGGGTACCAACCCTTTGCAGGGGTGCGGTGACGCTGTCCCCGCGATGTGAAAACTTGACTTTGCAATAGCCCTGGTATCAAGAGGTGCATTTCAGATGGTTGGCGATAAAGCCCTCACGCACCTCTCCCGACCGCCGCTGCGCGGCTAGGCGAGGGGGAAGGGCAACTGTTTCTGCCAAAATATTGAAATACGCCTGGCACCAAGGATGCCACACAACCGATGTAAACTGTATCACCACCTTAAAGCAATTCATAGTTTTTAGGTGACAGATATAAAATGGCCACCGGAACGCCCGGCGAAGGCAGGGCTTTTTCGCGCAGGTCATTGCGCCGCTCAGTTAATGAACCCGACAGCATCTTGCGGCGGCGGTCGGGTCGCTGGAAGGTATACTCAACCGTAACCATCAGATCATCGGCGCGGTTGCGCTTGCCAACTGCCGTAACGACTTCCCCCCACACAACCTGGCCATGCTTTTGCAGCCGTCGGCGCTTGCTGATGCGCCCCAGTGTAGTGGCATACCAACCCGTGACAAACAGGTTGACGACAAATGCGGCGGCTGTCCACAACATCCCGTTGAGCAGTGTGTTGGGCGGGGCTGCATTCCCCGCTTGCACCGCCGGGATGACCGCCTGCCAGCGCAGCACTGTGTAAACAATCAGGCCGATGCCCACCAGCAGCAGTGGCACCCCGCCTAGCAGCGCCCACCGCGACCCATCATCAGGCAGTTGGCGGCTTTCCCCGTTAACAATGGCCTCGTTCACCGGGTTCATCAGGAAGGCCGCTTCGGGCACGGTATTGGCTTCCTGTGTTTCACGTCGCAGCGCGGCCATAATCGGGGTCGGGTTTGTTTCCCGGCTGTGAGAGGTATCCGGCAGCGTTTGTGATTCCTCTACGGGTGCCTCTGCTTCCACAACAACAGGGATCACTGGCTGTGGCTGGGTGGCATCTTCGGTATCTGGCTTGGCGGGGTTTTCACTCATAGGCTTGATCTTTGTGTGTGGTCAACGCTGACGCAATTATATCGCTTACCGAACCGATTTCAATGCACCTGCTGCCGCAGTGGTCTTCTGGCCAGGTTATTGAGTTTTGTTGTGGCATAGAGTGGCACTTGAACAACTGCCACATTCATCTTATTGTCTGCATATTTCCTACCAGTAAGCGATGGGCAAACACGATGGTCGAACAGCAAATTCCTTTTAACCGTGTGACGCTGACGGGCAACGAATTCCCCTATATGCAGCAGTCGATGGCGGAGGGGCGCATCTCCGGTGATGGTGCCTTCACAAAGAAGTGCCACACGCTATTGGAAGAAACGATTGGGGCGAAAAAAGCCCTGCTTGCCACGTCTTGCACCCACGCGCTGGAAATGGTCGCCATGCTGCTGAACATCGAACCGGGCGATGAGGTAATTTTGCCGTCGTTTACGTTCGTCTCTACCGTGAATGCTTTCGTGCTGCGCGGCGCTAAGCCCATCTTTGCAGATATTCGCCCGGACACGCTCAACATTGATGAGGTACAGGTAGCAACACTTATCACACCGCGCACGCGGGCTATTGTTGCCGTGCATTACGCTGGTATTGCCTGCGAGATGGATGCCCTCATCGCCCTGGCAAATCAGCACAACATTACACTCATCGAAGATAACGCGCATGGCCTGTTTGGTGCCTACAAGGGCAAGCCGCTGGGCACATTTGGCGCATTTAGTACGCAAAGCTTCCACGAGACGAAAAACATCACCTGTGGCGAAGGCGGTGCCCTGCTTATCAATGATGCGGCTATGATCGAACGGGCGGAGATCATCCGTGAGAAGGGCACTAACCGCAGCCGCTTCTTCCGGGGCCAGGTAGACAAATACACCTGGGTCGATATTGGCTCCAGCTACCTGCCATCAGATATTCTGGCCGCTTTCCTGTATGCCCAGCTTGAGCAACACCAGCACATCCAGGCGGAACGCAAGCGCGTGTGGGACACCTACCACGCGCTACTCAGTGAGTGGGCACCCAATAACGGCATTCAACTGCCCACTGTACCCGCCCACGTTGACCAATCCTATCACCTGTACTACATTCTGCTGCCCTCGCTAGAAGCACGCACCCACCTGATCGACCAACTTCTTGAGCAGGGCATCAAGGCGGTGTTCCACTATTTACCGTTGAATCTTTCTGACATGGGCCGCGAGTTGGGCGGCTATGACGGGCAGTGCCCCGTCACAGAAGACGTGAGCGACCGCCTGCTGCGCCTGCCTTTCTACAACACCCTTACGGAAGGTGAGATCACACGGGTGGCCGGGGCCATCAAGCAGATTGTTACCGGGCAGATGGTTTAATGCTCGTCGTCTTCGGGGGTCGTCTCATAATACTCCTCAGTGGAGTAAATAGCCTGCGGCGGGCCGATGACAATCAGGTGGTCACCTGGGAAGAACTCCCGGTCAGACGATGGGTTGATTTCCAGGCGGCCATCAGCCCCCGCAATCGCCAGGATGGACAGGTCACGCACCCGGCGCAGGTCGCAGTTGGCTACGGTTTGCCCGCGCAAGTACGAAGTTTTTTCAATGTTGATCTGTCCAATATCGTAAGACTCTGCCTCGCTGATGTCGAACAGGTGTGTCAGAAAGCGATGCACGGCAGGCCGCAGCAAGGCCATCGCCATACGGTGCGCCCCTACCTGATACGGACTGATAACGTGATCGGCCCCGGCCCGGCGCAGCTTGCTTTCTGATGTTTTGGCGGTCGCTCGTGCCACGATAAACAGGTCTTCTTTGAGGCCCCGCGCCGTGAGGATGGCCAGCACATTGTCCGCGTCAGAGGGCAGGGCAGCGACAAAGCCGCGTGCGCGGCGCACCCCTGCCCGTTCCAAAGCGGCATCTTCAGTGGCATTTTCGATCAAAACGGGGATGGCTTCATCCAGAATGTACTCATCCGCCTGTGAAGCCGGGTCTGTGTCGATAATGACACAGGCTTCGCCCCGCGCCAGGATGTCACGCACAATCTGGCGGCCAATGCGGCCATACCCGGCCACGATGTAGTGATTTTCAATAACGCGCATAGTTTCCTCAATTCGCCTTTGCCGGATGGCCCCAACGAGCCGCTGCCCGACGATCAATTCCAACGCATTGCTGACCGCTGTTGTGGCTGCGCCGATACCTAAAAATATCAAGATGATGGTAAACACCCGCCCGGCAAGGGTTTGTGGCACTTCGTCGCCATAGCCCACCGTCGTCACAGTGATGATAGTCATATAGAGCGCCGTGACAAACGTCTTCCGCTCAATAAGCATGTAACCCAAAACACCCACGACCAAAAACCCGATCAGAAAAGCAAGCGACAGGTACAGCCGTCGCAGCGGGTCAGACAGGTAATCTGTGATGGCCTGTAAGTGCCGTGCAAAGTGATACAGCAGGCGTTCACGCCGGAAAATATTGCTCGGTCGGCGCATCGCTTATGGGGCTGCGTCGGTGGTCAGGGTTAGCACAATCTTCCCGGCATTGGCGCTGGATTGCATAAGCTGGTGGGCTTCAACCACCTGCTCAATCGGCATAGCCTTCCATACACTGGCCTTGAGCGTACCATTACGGAACAGCGGCAGCGCCCACTGGCCAAAGCGTGCGATCAAATCAGATTTGCGTTCAAAGTCGCGGTCCCGCAGGGTACTGCCAGCGATGGTCAGGCGCTTACGCATAATCTGACCGAAGTTGACCTCTGCCTTTGCGCCGCCCATCAACCCGATAAACACCAACCGCCCCCACTTTTTGAGTACGCGCACGTTGGCGTCCCAATACGGTGCCCCGACCATCTCCAACACCAGGTCAACCCCTTCGGGATATGCCGCCTCGATGCGCTCGGCAAAGTCTTCCATTTTGTAGTCAATGCACAAATCCGCGCCCAGGCCATAGCAGATGTTGTGCTTTGGGCTGCTGGCCGTGACGATGACCGTCGCGCCAATCGCCTTTGCCATCTGAATAGCGGCCAGCCCCACGCCACTCGCCCCCGCATGGATGAGCACGGTTTCTCCGGCGATGAGGCGTCCCATGTCGAACATATTGGTGTAGGCCGTCAGGAACGCTTCCATGACGGCCCCGGCCTCAATGTCAGTGAGAGTTTCCGGCACGAGCAGGGTATGGGCTGCGGGCACAACAGCATAATCTGCATAGCCGCCGCCCCCCACCAGCGCCATCACCCGCGCCCCAACCGGGAACACCGCATCTTCCCGCCCGGACTGCACCACCTGCCCCATCAGTTCAAGGCCGAGCGTATCCGGCGCACCGGGTGGCGGCGGGTAGCCCCCGGCGACTTGCATCAGGTCTGCCCGGTTAAGCGCGGTGGCCCGCACCCTGATGAGCAGTTCATTGGCACCGGGTTGCGGCTGAGGAATGTTGACGAGGGTGGGGTGGTTATCCTGCGCGATGACTGCACGCATGTTGGTGTCCTTTTGTTGGTTGCCCCCCCTATTTTAACAGGTTCTTGCCGCGTTTCCCTTGTATCGGGGGACGAGCCAGGGCGATTGCGTTGCGTTCTAAGTGACTCCCCCTCACCCTGGTGCTAACGTGACGCGCCACTCCCCTCCCACTTTTCGCCGCTGCGCGGTAACTACAGGTCACATGGGTTGTGTAGGGGCGGCCCATCGCCTGCAAATCTTTGAAGCGGGTTCGGGTTCAGTGGTGCTGGCCCCTATGACCCCGGCAAACGCTCTGGCTTTTCAAACGTGCCGCCCGTCTTCAGCAGGCAGACCTGCTGCCAGCGGAACCGCGATGGCGAGTTCGTCCAGTAGGGGGCCACACGCCACGTATACGTTCCGGTTTCACGCGGCAGGCGGTCAAACACAATGGTTGAGGTGGGGGTGGTGCTGTCGAAGGCACGGCGCTCACCGGACGGCGAGATCACAATCACGCTGTAGGCGTTGGCCCCCTGCAACCCCGGATAGGTCACGGTCAGTTCGCGGTCGCCTGCGCCAAAGCTACCACTGAGCGTGAACGGGCTATCTGGCCACTGCTGGCATACATCGACTGACAGGTCAAACGCCTCTGGCACGCGCTCATTGGCATCACGCGGCAAAATGCGCCCTGTGGGGGGGATCGAGTTAAACGCACGGCTCGTTCGCAGCAAGCGGGCGTAAATCCAGGGTCGCCCGCCTGCGTACTCGACCTGCAACCATTGGCGACCGTCCCATGCGCGGAAGAAGTCCCCGGCGCGGCCAATAATCTTCACTGATGAGTTTTGCGGCAGCCGCCCCACAATCTGATAGGCAAAGTCGGGGCCAGCCCGCACGTCCGCATTGTTGACCAGCACCAACCCATAAATTTCTTCAAGCTGGGCGGTCGTCATCGACACGCCGAATATCAGCGTAAGCGCCACCCACACCGCAGCGATTCCCACTCGTTTCATAGCACATCACCTCTACAATTTCACGATGGACATGCTCTATTGTGCAGGAAATCGCCGTGCAGGGCGAACAGGCGCGGGGAATGCGTAGGGCAAGCGCACACTACCCGCTGATAAGCGCCCTGACCAGCGATACCGTTGTGCCCACACCGGGGTCGGCTTCAAACTGGGCTAACTTTTTAGAAAACGTGTTGCTGCTGGCGTCTGCCGGGTCTTGCCCGTTGAACGGTGACCGGAACGTGTTCCAGATGACCGACTTTTGAATCTGACTATCGTCAAACATCAGCATATTGTTGACCACGCCGGTACCGCTCTGAATGTCGAATTTGTCGTGTCCGCTGTACCCCCCCCACGATGTCGTGAGCGTGATATAGGCAATTGCGCCGGATGTGTTAATGCACACTGCCCCGTAGCGCAGGTCAGCAATGGCCCGCCTGACCGCTGCTTCGACTTGTGGGTCGCGCATGGACTGCGGGTGAACGATGAGGCTGGCCGTCAGCGTGCCCCACAACCGCTCATTGACGAACTGCACCGCTTTGTCGATGTAGTCTGGCACGCTGGCTGCGCTGAGGGCTGTTTCTGCCATGACGCTTGCAAACGCCTCTGTGGTGTAGGCGATGTCGTCCGCGTCTGAAGCCACGTCGGGGATGTACATCCAGGGCAGGTTGGTTTCGGTGCGTGCCCCGTGCTGGCTTGCATCGGGATGATGGGCTGCGAACTGGTCGAAGCGCTCGCCTGCGCCGGGATAATACGCGCAGCGCGTGGGCGTGCGCTCTAGCGTGGCATTGATAGCATTATTGAGTGTGTCACGGTGCTGCCACTCGGCGTGTTGAACGATTACACGCGGCGTGAGGCAGTTAAACCCGGCGTTGATGACCAACTGTGCCGCGATATTTTGCCCCTGATAGGTCACATCGTCATCCGTCCACGGACCCGGCACCACGATAATTGGGGTGATGTTACCTAACTCCGCCGTAAACGGCTTGGTCACCAGTGGGGTGCGGTCGCGCTTGCGCTGCTTGCCCGCCTCACCGGTGCCGAACACAATCGCCTCATACGTCTTATCGGAGCCGGTCATGTGCAGGTCTTCAACCATATCATGGTGAATAAGGAAAGACGCTTCGTCCACCCCACCGTACAAAATCCGCAAGAAACCCCGCGAGGTCAACGGCGCAAAGCCCTGTGCCAGCAGCGGCCCCAGGTATTCGTTCACCGGGTTCATCTTGAGTGCGACAACACTGTTTTCCACAAACAGCTTATACAGGAAGTCCCCCGGCACCAGCATAGACACATTGCCAGCGCCCAACACCAGTGCCACCCGGCCATTCGCGCTTGGCGTGCGGTAGTGGCGTGCCTGCTGATTGAGTACCTCTTGCTCGGTGACGCCAGGGTTAAACCACACTTCGCCGTTGAGCTTGGCGTATAGCAGTTGATCTTTCAGGCCACGCGGGAACACCTCTGCCACCACCCGGCCATCGTCACGGGTGTACAGGCTGCCAGGGATGAGCGGGCGACCATGTTGTTTGATGTCCTTGAGCGACTGCTTGAGTGCGGCCAGCATCCGAAACACAATCGACGCAAACGCCCAGTCCTCGCCGCCGCCGGGTACGTCTTCGCTCAGGCCCTTAGCAACATGACTGTATTCGACCCACTGCTCCATCACCCGCTCAAAACTGATACGCAGCTCATCCAAAATCTGGATGCGCTCTGGAATACCAAGCTGTGCCCAACGGCCTTTGTTCGCGTGAAGGGCCTCCAGCGCAAATTCCATCTCCACTTGCGTTGACCAGGGCACCCCGTCTTTAATGATTTTGGTTTCGTCTGCTGAGACTGCCATCGACTATCACTCTACATTTCCGTTTATTACTTCAAATTTTAGCAGTCATCTGGGCGTGTAGTATGAAAACGCTGTGAATTTTGCGTATGCCCTTCTCTAATATCCAGGCGCACGGCCAATTGACTGTGCGCCCGTGTGATTTGGGGTGCTGCAAGCCTTGATTGCTCACTGAACCGATTCGATGATCTCTTCCAGGTTATCTAGCTGTACCAGCGTGTTATCCAGGATGACTTTGGCATTGATGGCGTTATTGCGGGCTTCGACCACCACAAACGGGTCAATCACGCCGCACTGCCCCAGCACATCTACCGACTCGTTGAGCAGGTCTACGCCTTCGTTCATGCGTGGGATGTAGCGGTCAAGTTCGGGTAGTTCGATCACGTCGCGGGTGCTGAGGAAGTAGGCTTCTACCGCTGGCGGCGGGTCGCAGGGCATCACCTCGCCCTGCTGGACGAGCCACCAGAACGCTTCGACCTCGCGGGCCAAATTCGTGCGCGAGGTGGCGTAGTCGCGGGCACGTTCCAGTTGGGCCATCTGCACTTCCGGTGAGATGATTTCCGTCTGGAACGAAACCTCGGCCTCGGCTGGCAAAATGCCTACAATCTCCGGCACCGTGAGGATGTCCTCGCGCTGGCGTGTGGCAAACCCGACGATCCAGCCTTCGGTGCCCAGGTAGTTGACCAGCAGCCACTCACCGTCACGGTAGCGGCCCAGCACGGGCACCACTACATTGGGCGGGATATTCAACTGACGATCACCCAGTTGGACGCTGGGCAGCGTTCGCAGGGCCACCCCTTCGTTGACGAACACGCCGTAATCTACAGGTGAGGCCAGCGGATTATCCCCTTGCACGCCGGTTTCAATGTCTGTGAGCGGCAACTGCTCCGGCAGGAACTCGTAGTCGATCACTTCAATGGACACCCAACCCAGGCTTGCGTCCGGGCGATAGGGGCGGGCGACCTCAAAGAACTTACCGTCCAGGTTGCGACCCACCACCAGCAGCACGTCATCGCGGAAGGCTGATGCGGACAGGGGGCTGTCCAGGGAGGGGGCAGCGCGGATGAACGCGCTTTCTACGTCCACGATGCCGGTTGTGGGGGGTGGGGTGGGTTCCACTGTTGGGCCGGGTGTAAACGGTGATTCTGTGACAAAGAAGATCGTCGGGCTGACTTCGACTTCTTCCGTGGCGGCGGCTTCCTCGGTGGCGGCTTCAAGCGGATCACCAACCGCTTCGGTGGCAGCGCTCGTTGGGACGACGACGGGTTCACCCAGGCCGATTGTCGGGGTGGGTGATGGCAAAAAGCTCGGCTGTGTGGGCGATGGCAGCGGTGTTGGCGTGACGGGCTGCGCGGGTTGAAGCGGGACGGTATCAGGGTCGTCGCCGCCTTCACCGCCGTCCTGGGCGCGGACAATGCCCGCAAAAACGAGCAGCACCACACCAGTGAGTAACCAGTGTTTGCGGGTCATCGGGTCACCTCCGGGTCTGTGATTATCCACGATTCCACATTCCACAGCGGGTCAGTGGGGAACGGGTCGAAGTTGGCCACACCTGCCCCGGCAAAGAATTGGCGTTGTGGGGCTACCAGCGGGATGTAGGGCAGTTCCTCAGCAACAGTAGCCTGCACCTCACGGTAGGCGGCGGCGCGGGCGTCTCTGTCCATGCAGGATTGCGTCGCAGCCTGTTGCAGCAGGTCATCGACGCGGGGGTTGCTGTAAGATGTGATGTTTGCGCCGATACCGGGCACGTCATTTTGTGTTTCAAAGATAGCGAAAGCGTCTGCCGGGTTGTAGGGTCGCCCCAAAATTTGCGGGCCGTACCACAAATCGAACTGCTGTGATTCGGCTTCAAGTGAGTTGTTATTCACCTGGAAGCCGAGCCGCCGCAGTTGGCGGATGATGTTAAAGCCATCGGGGGTATTGGAACCAAACGAGTTGAGCCAATTAACCGCCAGCAGCGTGCCAATGGGGGCCGTTTCACAGGCGCGGCACTCGCGGACGCCGTCGCCATCTGTATCACGCCAACCCGCGTCATCAAGCAGGCGGCGGGCTTCATCGTAATCATAGGGGGGCGCGGTCAGGTCAGGGTTAGCATACCACGCGGCGGGCAGCGCAAGTGTTGTAAGCGGGATTGCCTGCCCGTTGAACCCCTGTGTAACCAGGTCGTCTACGTTGAGGCCCAACTGCACCGCCTGCCGCACACGGATGTCACCGAAGACGGGGTGACTGCCCTGGCCGTTGTCGTCGTCAGTATCCCAGGCGCGGGGTTCTGTCGGGTCAGCGAGGTTAAAGCCCAGCATAAACACAGTCGGTAAGGTGCCCCCGGCAATCTGCCCGTCAATGGCCTGTACGTCCCCGTTGTTAAAGCCAAAGGGTTGTGTTTGCACGGTGTATTCGCCGCGCAAAAACCCGGTTACGATGTTTTCGTAAGCCGATTCATACACGAACTCGTAACCCTGCTGCCCGTCCTCACTGATGAGGCGGACATACTCCGGGGCGCGGATTTCGTCTAGCAGGTACTTGCCCGCCGTCACCGGGTCAACGATGTTGCGCGGGCTACGCGAGATGCCCGCCAGCGAATAGTCCAGGTCAAAGCCTGCGGGAAAGGCCGGGTCGTAAATATGTGCTGGGATGACCGGGAAGTTCATGCGGTGCAGGCCCCGGCAGGTGGGCTGCTCAAACGTGACAACCAGGGTGCGCTCGTCTGGCGCGGCCAGGCCAACCACATCGTCACGCAAGGCGCTGCTGTCATAGCGTGTGCTGATGTCGCCCTGCCAAACGGTGTACACACTGAACAGCGCATCATAGGCGGTGACGGGTTCGCCATCACTCCACGTCAGGTCATCACGGATGGTGAGGGTGTACGTCGTGCCCTCGTCGCTAATCTGCCAGCCGGTGACGAGTGCTTCATCGCCTGTGTCCGCTGGCGCAAATTCGTTTGACGCCGGGTCAACGTGCAGCAGGCGTGAATACAGCAAGTCCGTCACTTCGATGCACAGCAGCGAGGCGCAAAACAGCGGATTAAGTGTTGTTAGTTCCTCAATGGGCGTGGTCGTCCCCTGCCGGATGACGCCGCGCCCACCTTCATCTTCATGTTGTTGTTGTTGTTGCGCGTGGATGGGTGCTGCCAGCACCACAAAGGCCAGCAGCACCAGGATGAGTCTTGGCCACATAAAGCAAACTCCCCCTACTCAATCGACGGTGTGAGGAACGGAATCCAGACCTCGAATTCACGAATCACCCCGTCCTCGTCTACAGCGCGGATGATTTCGATGGGCTGGCGGCGCGGCAGTTCAAACTCACCCTGGCCTGCCAAAAAGCGGTAGTCGTTGTAGCTTTGCACGGCCAGCGCGGTATACGTTGCGCCGAGTGAGGCGTGCGGCGCGGGATAGTCCGGGTCTAGGGCGATGGCTGCTTCTAAGTCCGTGATGGCGAGGTCGAAGCTGCCCTCTGCGGCGTAAGCAGTGCCCCGGTTGTTGAGCGCGACGGCGTTTTCCGGCTCAAGGGCCAGCACCAGCGAAAAGTCCCCGATAGCGAGGCCGAAGTTGCCCTGCGTCATGTACAGCACGCCGCGATTGTTGTACGCTTCGGTCAAGTTTGGGGCCAGTTCAAGCGCGG
>DAOTTY010000046.1:0-13920 GCA_034437575.1 Anaerolineae bacterium
CGAGGGGACTTTCAAAGACCCTGGTGGACCCTGTGCTTGCTCCCTTTCTCCCCACTGTGGGAGAAAGGGCTGGGGATAGAGGGGTAAAATAAACGACTAGCAATCAAGGTAGATGTTATAAAAAGCGGCAGATAAAAAACTTCAGCACGCGCCAGATGACTTTCCAGATCATTGCGGGGCTTCCTTGGGCTAACTATCGGGGTCACTCAGGCGGGGCAACCGCCGGGGCGGGGCGATGGACTTCAGCAGGCTGTCAATAATGTTGGCGGTGCGCTTGCTGTACAGCCACACCATACCCGGTTTTACATCACTATCACAGATGACGGCCAGCGATACGGCGTAAGCCCCGCCAAACTCAATGATGTACACGCCGCTGTTGCGCCCCTCAAAGTATGTGGCATGAAAGCCCTCTTCTTCGAGGATGCTGGCCAGTGACTGCTGTTGGGCATGGTCAATGTGCAGTGCGGAAGACAAGCTCTGCAAATCGAAGTCCTCCAGGCTGCCCGCCGCCCCCACCAGGTTGCCGTCGGCGTCTACCAGCCCCACAAAACTCGCTTTCACATGGTTTAGCAGCCGCCGCAGTTCAACGTTGATCTGCTCAAACTGGCCCCGGTTCAGCACCAGGGCCGCCGAGCGTGTGGTGGGGTCCAGGCGCTTGGCACGCGCTTCAAACGATGTGGACTTGCTCAGTTTTTTGCCGCTGCCCGCCGGGGTGGTGGCGTCTACATCTGCCGTGCTGCGGCGTTGGGCGCGTTCGGCTTCCAGGTGACGCTCAATTTGCATCAGGAAGAACGACATATTCAGCGGCTTATACAGGTAATCTAACGCGCCCAACCGGTACACGGCCACCGCACTTTTCGGTGATAGGTCGTCGTCAACGATAATCACGCGGGTATTGGGGCGCAGCCCGCCGATCACCGCCAGCAGGTCCATGCCGCTCAGGTCGGGCAGTTCGGCCTGCGTCACTACCAGGTCAAAGTCTGATAGCAGAATCTCGCTCAGGGCGTCTTCAAACGTGTTGGCGATGCTCACGTTGTAGCCGCCCGCCCCGCGCAGCGTGTCCGTCATTTGTTCGCAAAGCGTTTCGTCGTTGGCAACCAGCAGGATGTGCTCTTGGCGGTAACTGTTGGGCATGGTGGGGTCTTCAATCGTTCGCATGGTGGGGCAGCACGTCACGTAAAATTGGCCCGACCTGCAACCACTGGATTAGCCGATCATCACGAGCGACGACCCCGCGCACCCGCCCGCCGCTGCTGACCGGGCGCACGTCGCCTGCCGGGATGTGAACCACGCCCGTAACGGCGTCTACGATGAACCCGGCCAGCGTGTCGCCGTCGCGCACCACGATAAACAGCGTGGCCAGGTTTACCGGGGCGGCTGCACAGCCGAACAGCCGTCGCAGGTCAATCAACATCAACGGCTGTGACTGCCGCACAATGACCCCATGCAGGGCCGGGGACAGGGCCTCACCACTGGCAAGGCTGGCCGCTTCCATCATCGCCGCGACTTCTACCACATCGTCAATCGCCAGGGCGTAGTGCTGCTCACACAGTGTAAACTGAAGGGCGGGTGTGGTCGTCATTGTTTCGTTGATGGAGAGTCCACAGGTTTGTTGGTGCGTTCGGGCAGCAGCCACATAATCATCAGCACTGTCGGGTTGTCATCCCCGGTGAGCAAAATTTCATCCACCAAATCCCCTAACTTGGACTTGAGCGCCAGAATGATGTTGTTCGCGCTCATGCCCGCCAGCCAGGGCGTCGCCAGGGTGATTTGCAGCCCGCGCTGTTTGCCATCCGTTACGCCCGTCATGCGGATGGTGTGCGTGTCGCCCGTTTTCAGGATGAGTTCGGCCAGGGTGGCCGAGGCGCTGGACAGTTGGGCGCGGTGGGCCGGGTTAAACCCAACCAGGCTGGCCGCCCGCCGGGTGGTATCCCGCACAATCATGATGTCCATCGCGTCTTCCACGCGCACGGTCATCACAGGCGGGATCATGTTGTAAGGGGTGTCGTTGTTCTGGCTAGTCATGAGCGCCTATGAACTCCGGTTCAAAGTCAGTCTTCCAAAAGGCCCAGGTCTTTCAGGGTGGTGATGAGATGTTCGGAGGCAAATACGTCCTTCGGGATGTAGTCGTCTGCCCCGGCTTGCAGCCCGCTAATCGTGGATTTCGGCCCGGCCTTATCGGTGAGCATAATCACGGGGACGTTTTGGGTGGCGGGGTTGCGCTTGAGGCGGCGGCACACCTGAAAGCCGTCCATCGTGGGCAGCTTGACATCCAGCACCACCAGCGACGGCGGGTTGTCGATGGCCTCACGCAGCCCCTCTGGCCCGTCGTAGGCCACACGAACCGTCAGCCCCACACTTTCCAAAATCTCTTTGATCTGCACAGCCTGGGTTTTACTATCCTCGACGAGCAGGGCTTCTAGCGGCATAGGAAATGCATCTCACTTATTTATAGGTCATCACACTAGCAATACATTCTACAACAAACGGCTCAACGTCGCAGCAAGCTGAGCGGGGGCCATCACCCGCTCTACCGCCCCCAACCGGATGGCGGCGGCAGGCATCCCAAAGACGATGCTGCTGGCTTCATCCTGGGCAAAGGTGTGTGCCCCGGCGGCGTGCATGTGCAGCAGCCCTGCCGCACCATCGGCACCCATGCCGGTAAGGACAATGCCCACGCTGCGGGCACCCAGGGCCAGCGCCACACTCTCGAACAGCACATCAGCCGCCGGTTGATAGGCGTAATCGCCACGCGCTTCGTCCCGCTGGGCAAACAGGTGCCGCCCCCCGCGCTGCACCCGCAGGTGCGCCCTGCCCGACGCCAAGTGTACCATACCCGGCGCAAGGGGTTGGTTGTGGAATGCTAACCGAACCGGCAGTTGGGTCAACCGTTCCAGCCAGCGGGCCAGGCCCTCTATGAACTCGTCTGGCATGTGCTGAACGACCACAATCGGCACGGGCGGCGGCCTATGCAGGTGGGCCAGCAGCGCCGCCAGTGCCCCCGGCCCGCCTGCGCTGGCGGCGATTGCTATTAACAGCGGGCGGGGCCGCTCAGTCGGCGGCAGTAGGGAATCCGTCGGGGGGGCGGTGGCCGGCTGCGACGCGGCCCAGCGCCGCACCACACGCACCCCGGCCATGGCCCGCAGCGTGTTGGTGAGCTGCTGCTGCTGCTGGTCAAACTGGGCGGTGTGACGGGCACCCGGCTTGGGCGCGACGGCCAACGCCCCGGCCTCCAGCGCCTTAAACGACAGGTCAATGTCGCGCTCTAACAAGCCGGATACCACCACAACCGGGCGCGGCGCGGTTTGCATCAGGCGGCGGGTGGCGCTCAGGCCGTCCAGTTTGGGCATTTGCACATCCATAGACACAACATCCGGCTGGAGTTCGTCGGCCAGGGCCAGCGCGGCTTCACCGTCGCCCGCAATCCCGGCGACGGTAAGTCCTGGCGCGGCGTCGATAATCGCGGTCAGGTGGTGGCGAATCGTGGGGCTGTCTTCGGCAATCAGGACGCGGGTCAGGTCAGGCGGCATAGGTCACAGATGGCTATTGATTAAGCGTTCATGGTGCATTATACCGTATTCATGCCCAACACCAATGAATCATCACGGCGTGGTTTAGCCGCTTGCCAGTGCGCCACGTCAGGACTACCCTACACATGCTTGATTGCACCCCATCCACACACATCATAAAGGAATGCCTGTGAGCGCAACCACACAGCCCCGCTCGATTGTTAACCGCACGCCCATCTATTATGGCTGGGTGATTTACATCTTTGCCACCCTGGGCATTACCGCGTCAATGCCGGGGCAAACGGCGAATATTTCGCTGTTCATTGACCGCTGGATTGCCGAATTCGGCCTGGACAACCGCTCTACGATTTCGGCGTTATATGGGGTAGGCACGTTTGTGGCCTCATTGGGCCTGACGGTAGTCGGCAACCGCGTCGATAGGCACGGCACGCGCCGCATGAGCGTGGTGATTTGTGTGCTGTTTGCGCTGGCGCTGGTGTATATGGCCTTCGTGAGCAACCTGGCCATGCTGTTGATTGGCTTTGTGTTTTTACGCTTGCTGGGGCAGGGGGCCATGATACTGCTGGGGCAGGCGACGATTGCCAACTGGTTCCAGCGGATGCGCGGGCGCGTGCAGGCGTTCGCCCTGATTGGCTTTAGCGTGTTCCAGGCGTGGTATGTGCCGTTTATGACGGGCACCCTCAACACCATCGACTGGCGGCAGGTGTGGTGGGTGCTGGCAGCGGTGATGGCGTTCGGGGTGCTGCCACTGCTGGCGCTGTTCATCCGCGAAAAGCCAGAAGACTATGGCGTGCTGCCCGACGGTGCCCCGCCCGATGTGGTAGACGCAACATCTGACCCGGCCAGCACGCTGCGCCCCCGCTTTATTGAGGCCAACTTCACCCTGCGCGAAGCCATGACGCGGCCTATCTTCTGGGTGTTCATCATCGGTGGGCTGATGGGGCCAGCCTTCATGACGGGCATTGTATTCCATCAGGAATCGTTGTTTTCGTCCTTTGGCTACGATACCGGGACGGCGTCGGTGTGGGTGGGGCGCGGTTTTTTGCTGGCCAGCTTTTCGACTATTGTGACGGGCTTCCTGATTGATCAGGTTCGGGCGGGTTATGTGCGGGCCATAGAACTGGCTATGCTGGCCGGGCTAATGCTGATGAGTACCGCGTGGGGGTTGGGGGCGGCGTCGGGGGCATGGGTGCTGCCCACCTGGACGCTGCTGTTTGGCACCGTGATGGGAATGGGCGGTGTGTTCAACGGCAGCGTGTGGGCCAACCTGTTCGGGCGCGGCCACCAGGGCGAAATCCTGGGGTTTGTGGCGATGACATCGGTCACGGGCACGGCGATTGGGCCGTTTGTGCTGGCGCTCAGCTTTGATGCGTTTGGCAGTTACGATGTGGCGCTGTTCATCGGGGCGGTGGTGGCGCTGCTGCCGCTGGCGGCGGGCCTGTTTATGACAACGCCGCGCCCGCGTGACTAGGCCAGTAGCAGTGGACGCACGACCGAGCGTGGATACCTCGGCTCAGTGCGTCCGTTGATTAAGCGAGTACGTCAGGCACGCTGCTTCCGCTCATAGTCGCTAATGATGTTGAGCGCGTCAACGTGGTCTTCGGCCAGGCGGATGTCCGCTGGAGTGTCACTACTCACCCCTACCCTACCGGGACGGGGTTAAACTGCGGCAAGTATGCCCCGTGTGCTTCGATTAACTCGTCCACCATCGCCCAGATGTCATCCAGTGTGAGTTCGGCGGCAGTGTGTGGGTCCAGCATGGCTGCGTGATAGATGTGGTCGCGCTTGCCCGTCAGCGCCGCTTCCACCGTGAGCGACTGCACGTTGATGTTGGTTTGCATCAGCGCGGCCAACTGCGGCGGCAGGTCGCCAATGTGCGTCGGCTGAACCCCGTTGGCGTCCACCAGGCAGGGCACTTCGACGCAGCAGCCATCGGGCAGGTTGGTGATAAGGCCGGTATTGGGCACATTTCCATATACCCGGCGCGGCTGGCCCGTTTCCATGCTGTGGATAATCAGCGAGCCGTATTCCACGCTGCGCTCAAAGTGTTCAAAGCTGAGCGCGTCACGCACCGCGCCCTCGCGCATCGTCGGCATCAGGTCGATGCCTTCTAACGCGCTGCGTATCTCCGCCTCGGTGACTGCCCGCCCGTCGGCCCACGCCTGCTGCATCACCCCCCACCCGGCAATTTGCGCCTCACAGCGGGCAATGTACTCGTCCAGCGGGATGTTAAAGCGCTCAATCAGGCCGGGTTTGCCCTGCTTGATGAACCAGGGCACATACTCGCTGAAATGCTCGCTGGATTCTGTCGCAAAGTAGCCCAGCCGCTGGAACATCTCGTAGCGCACGCGGTTCCAGTTTGGCACGCGGCCTTCGTCATACACACGCTGGATATGCGGGTACAGGTTGTCGCCAGTGGCGGCGTCTTCAACCGTCAGGAAGAAGGCCACATGGTTGATGCCCGCCACTTTGTAGTTAATCTCGTCTACGGGCTTGCCAATGTCAGCGGCGAGTTCGGCGGCGGTGTGCGGCACGCTGTGGCACAGGCCTACCGTCTTGATGCGGCTGCCCCGGCTGAGCGCCCACTGGTTCATCGCCATCGGGTTGACGTAGTTCAGGAGCAGCGCGTCGGGGCACAGGCGTTCCATGTCGCGGGCAATGTCTAACAGCACAGGAATCGTCCGCAGGCCGCGCATAATGCCACCGATACCGAGCGTGTCGGCAATCGTTTGGCGCAGGCCGTACTTCTTCGGAATCTCGAAGTCAATCACGGTGCTGGGTTCGTAGCCGCCCACCTGAATCATGCAGATGACGTAATCCGCGCCGTCCAGGGCGGCTTCGCGGTTCGTCGTAGCTTCGATAGTCGGCTTGACGCCCAGCCTGGCGGCCAGGCGGCGCACCATCATCGCGGAGGTTTGCAGGCGTTCTGCGTCAATGTCCATCAGGCTGAGCGTGCTGTTGGCCAGTTCCGAAAACGAAAGGATGTCGCCGGTCAGGTTGCGGGTAAACACGGTGCTGCCAGCACCGATAAAGGCAATTTTGGGGGGCATAGGGGTGTCCTTTCCATTGTGGTGTCCTTTCCGTTGTGATGAACAGCGCCGTTACGACGTGGGCGGTGGCGGATACAACCCACCAAACTGCCAGCGGCTGCCCACAGTCCCCAACAGCACCGCCACCCCATACCAGATCAACGCGCTGGTGACGACCAGCACCGCCACACTGGCGATATAGTATGTGCGCGTGGATGCCCGCCGCCGGAACGGCAGATACAGGTGGGCGGTTATCAGGGCAACGGTCATTGATGTGAGGTGCAGCGTCCAGCCTGTGCGGGTGTAACTGCCAAGCTGGTTGCCATACAGCAGGTAATACACCAGCCCGATAATCCACTGCAAGCCGACCAAACTGCTAAATGTGACCATCACAATGCGCGTGATGCGGCTCTGTTCGCGGTTGGTGACCAGGCTGTAAAGCATGTACCCCAGGGCGATCACAATGGCCAGCACCACCAGCCAGCGCGCACCGCTGTGTGTAAAGTAGAGAATACGAGTCATTGGCTATCTCCAAGGTTAGCAAACATGTGACTTTGATAAGTTATGACATTCGCAGTAGAAAAATGTGCCTTCCTTCACAATCATAGAAGGCTAATCGTGTAGTTACAATAGAAGCCTGCCCTGTCGTGTATGCTATCACCGTAACTTTCTACTACATTCGTGTTATACTAACGCAGGGGATCAGGTTTCGGAGTTCGAGTTATCCCGATTACAGGAAAAGTGTAAATGTCATTTATCCACGATGAACAGTTTGGCGAAATCGTCAACTTTGATGAGATTCGTACCACCCTCAGCAGCATCTACGATGTGATTGTGCCCAAATTCAACATGCTGCGCCTGCTGGAAATCCTGACCGACAAGTTCGGGGATTCTCCCAGCCATATGATCGCCGCTGGCGCGAGCATTTTGGCGTACCAAATGCTGCCCGCCGCCGGTGAACACGACCTGGCCGAAAAGGTAAAGGGCGATGGCAACATCTTTTCGTTGGGTTGGACGGAAGCGCATACGGGTACTGACCTGCTGAGCCTGAAAACCCGCGCCACACCCATGAGCGATGCCGCCGACGAGCGCAACTACCACATCACGGGCAGCAAGTGGATGATTAACAACAGCTACCATGCTGATTATCACTGCGTACTGGCCAAGGTTGACCCTGAGCAAAACGGCCCGCGTTCGCTGTCGCTGTTTTTGGTGCCACGCAGCAGCATCAAAAACTGGAACCGCCTTGATACGCACGTTTTGCGGAACATGGTTCTCACGGAGTACGACATTGACGGCCCCGGCATCCTGGTGGGCAAAAAGGGCTATGGCCTGACGATTGTGCAGCAGATGGCCGCTGCCGCCCGCTACCAGTGTACGTTCATCGGCCTGCAAATGGTGCGCGAAGCCGTCCCGGCGTCGATTAACTGGCTGGCCACCAAGAACATTTTCGGCAAAAACCCGATTGAGTTCAGCAACGTCTTTCGCCAGTTGTACAACCTCTCCTTGCAAAGCGCCAACCTGGACTTTATGTTCCACCGGGCGCGGGCGTTGAACAGCAGCAGCTTTTTGATGTTTCATGGCACGATGATGAAGTCGTTTTTGCTGCTGCGCGTGAATGAACTGCTGTCACAAAATTTATTGGTGGTGGGCAGCAAGGGCTTCACCGAGGAAAGTGCCATCGGGCGCAACGTGATTGACTCGTTCGTGCTGCCTGTGTTCGACGGCCACTACACGCTCAACACTTTTTTGACGGCCAAGCACGCCCCGCGCTATTTGACCGCTGATCGCCAGGAAGACGCCCAGGAACGCATCGACTTCCTGCGTGAAGAGATGTACTGCCAGACGGTTAACGGTGAGATGGAATTCAGGCCGCGTGATGTGCGCCAGCCGGATTTCTTCGATTTTGCGGACTACTTCAATCAGTTGCAGCTTCCTATTAACCTGCCTGCCGGACTCATGGTTGAGCGGATGCAGCAGATGATGGAACAGGTGGAAAGCTTCACCAGTATCAACACCAACCCGGAGTACAAGTACAAGGCCGGGGATATGGTTCATTGGATGGAGAGCGTGATGAGTGCCGCTGAAATGTGGGCCGTCACCCAGTTTGACCCGTACCTGAATGCGGTCATCCAGCAGTACAACGGCTTCACGAAGGCATTTAACGACGTGGTGAGCGAGGGCAACCTGGACGTGCCGTTCTTCACACCCATGCGCCAACTGCCCATCCCCCAGGATGTCGAAAACCCGGCCCAGTTCCTGCTAGATATGCTTAACGTCCACAACAGGGTGAAGGCTGTGCCCGTGAAGGGCAATTAAGCAGACGTGCGGTCACGCCAGCGCCCTCACCCCAACCCGCCTTTGGCACTGTGAAAGCGGGCGCGGGTGGGTAGGATGCTGTTGGTCAATTGATTTTCCTGCTGTTTTGCCCTCATCCCCCAGCCCCTTCCCCTGAACGCTGCGCTGGGAGAAGGGGAGAAAACCGTTTTTTGAAGTCCCTCTCCTGGTCCCGCAGGGACGGTTGGGAGAGGGATTTAGGGTGGGGGCGTGATTCGCCAACAACATCGGGTAGTCGCTTGGGGTGTAAGACTGCCGGGAACTGTGCCGTCTAGTAATCAATTCTGAATGCAAAAACACAAAGGATACATAGTGATGACGAAAGAGACCGCAACACTGGCTGGCGGCTGTTTTTGGTGCCTGGAAGCCGTTTATGATGAGATGGTAGGTATTGAGTCGGTTGCATCTGGCTATGCGGGGGGCCATGTGGAAAACCCCACTTACCGCGCCGTCACCACCGGCAGCACCGGCCACGCCGAAGTCGTGCAGATCACCTACGACAGCGATGAGGTCACGTATGATGACCTGCTGAACGTGTTCTTCACCATTCACGACCCCACAACGCTTAACCGCCAGGGCAATGACATCGGCACGCAGTACCGCTCTGCGATTTACTACCACAACGCACAGCAGCAGGCCGCTGCTAAAAGCAAAATCGACGAGATTGCCGCAGCGGGCATCTGGGATAACCCTATCGTGACCGAAGTCACCGAGCTGGCCACGTTCTACCCGGCAGAGGACTATCACCAGAACTACTTTGTGAACAACCCGAACCAGGGCTACTGCCGCGTCATTATCGCGCCGAAGGTGGCCAAGTTCCGCAAGACGTTCACCAGCCACCTGAAGCAAAAGGCGTAGCCGGGTAATACGGAAGCCACTATGACTATCGCTACTGCCGTCCAACCCACCCGCGACCTTGTGACCTACCGCTTTGCGATTGCGGCCATGTTTTTCGTCAATGGCGGCACCTTTGCCAACTGGGCCGCTCGCATCCCGGCGGTGCAGGCCAACCTGGGCCTTACGGAGTTGCAGATCGGGATTGTGCTGCAAGGGATGGCTGTGGGCGTGCTGAGTGCGCTGCTGGTTTCTAGCGGTTTAATTGCGCGCTATTCCAGCCGCACGGTGCTGACGTGGACGGCGCTGACGAACGTGGCCACGCTGCCGCTGATGGGCCTGTTAGGCTCTGGCGTGCTGTTTGCCGAGGCAGCAGCCGCCTTCGGGATGATTGCCGCGTTGTGGGGGGCGCTGGTGCTGTTCGGCATGAGTACGAGTTCAATGGACGTGGCCATGAACGGGCAAGCCATTGAAGTGGAGCGGCGCTATGGCAAAACGATTATGTCGTCGTTTCATGCTGCCTGGAGCCTGGGCATGGTGAGTGGGGCCGGGCTGGGGGCGCTGTTCGGTTTTTTGCAGGTGGGGGTGCAGTACCACCTGCTGATTGCCTTCCTCATCTACGGGACGATTGCCCTGGTGGTGGCCCCCCGGCTGATGGATGCCCCTGACAAGAAGAATACCGGCGAACCCACCGCGATTTTCTCCCTGCCGCCGCGTGCGGTGTGGCTGCTGGGCCTGATTGCGTTCTGTTCTGCGCTGGGTGAAGGCGCTATGATTGACTGGAGTGCGCTGTACCTGCGGAATGTGGCGGGCGTGTTGGAAGGCACGGCGGCATTGGGCCTGCTGGCGTTCACGGGCTTCATGACGGTGGGCCGCCTTGCCGGGGACACGCTCGTAGATCGGTTTTCACGGGTGCGGGTGGTGCGCTGGGGCGGCTTGCTGGCGGCGGCGGGCATCTTGCTAATGATTGTGCTGCCCACCCTGACTGCCGTATTGATCGGCTTTGGCATGGTGGGCCTGGGTTTAGCGACCATCGTACCGCTGGCGTTTAGTGTGGCGGGCAACCTGCCCGATGTGGATACCAGCGCCGCCGTCGCGGGTACAGCCACGATTGCTTATACCGGCTTTTTGGTGGGGCCGCCCATGCTCGGCTTCCTTGCAGAGATCAGCTACCGGGGCGCGTTCGCCGTCGTAATGGTGATGCTGCTTGTAATGGCGCTGGTGGCGGGGCGGGCGCTGCGGCCTGCGTCGTAACCAGCCCCTTTAATCTACTGCCAAACCCATCACCAGGGCCAGCAGCGCCATGCGGACGAACATGCCGTTTTCCATCTGCGTGAAGTAAACCGAGCGGCTGTCTTCGTCCAGTCCGTCATGATCGGCGGGCGTGCCCATCTCGTGTTTACGCGGCAGCGGGTGCATCAGGATGGCGTCGTCTTTGGCCCCGGCCAGCACGTCCGGCGTCATGATGAAGGCACTGGCAATGGCGTCGTACTCGGTGGGGTCGTTGAAGCGCTCTTCCTGCACCCGCGTCCAGTAGATCACGTCGCTGTCGGCCAGCACATCACTGAGTTGGGTGGTTTCCACCGTCGCCACATCACGCACATTCAGGTAAGCCACAATCTCACGCGGCATGGCCAGCGCCCCCGGCGAGACGAGGTTGATGCGCGTGCGGTCGTTTTCAAAACGGGCAATCAGCTTGGCCAGGCTGTGAACCGTGCGCCCGTGACGCAGGTCGCCCACCATCGTCACAGACAGGTGATCGAGCGAGCGTTTAAGGTCCAAAATTGTGAATAGGTCCAGCAGCGCTTGCGTGGGATGCTCCCCGATGCCGTCGCCGCCACTGATAGCCACCGGGTTGCGCGTGATCTGGCCGCGCAGCAGGTCTAAATAGTAAGCCGCCTCATACGATGAACCGCGCTCCGGGTGCCGGATGACCAGCACATCGGCATAGCAGCCCGCCGCCCGCACGGTATCGGCCAGGTTTTCGCCCTTATACACTGATGAGAACTGCACACCGCCACTCGGCGCAACAACCTCCCCACCCAGGCGGCGCATCGCTGCCTGAAACGAAATATCGGTGCGGGTGCTGGCCTCAAAAAACAGGGATGCCATAATGCGCCCCTGGGCCAACTGCACCACAGACGGGTCGCGGTTGACCACGCGCCGCCGCAGGTCACGGGCCACATCAAACAGTTGTTCCAGGTCGGGGCGTTCAAACTGCTCAACCGTAACAATGTGTTTTTCGGCAAAGGCACCGTGAATGCGCGGTGGTGTGTAGCGCTTGACGTAATCAGCGGCGCGGCGTGCGAATTGAGCGGGTGTGGTTTCCATGCGGTGATGTGCGGCCCTATTGCGTTGGTTGCGTGGCCCCCACAACATAGCAGACGCCCCCACAAATTTACAGAGAGTTTACGCCCGCTTGCTAACGCGGTTACATCTGGCTGGCAAACTACAGTCAAATCAACTCTATTCAAGGAGCCAAGCAACACTATGAACATCAAAGCTATGCTGATCCCGTTTGTGACCGCCGCCCTGCTGACCAGTGCCACCCTCGTGGGTGCCCAGGCCAACATCGACCCCGCCCAACCGCCCGCCATCCAGCAAGATGGTGACCGCCCCGGCCCGCGTGACCGCTTTCAGCGCGGCAACGCCCCCTTTGACGGCGAAATGCACGACCTGCTGCAAACCTACACCGGGCTAACTGGCCCCGAACTGGCGCGGGCCATCCGCCGTGACGAAAGCACCGTTGCCGATCTTATCACGGCCAACGGCGGCGACGTGGATGCTTTCATTGCTGAGGCTGTCACCATTGCGGAAGCACGCATTGACGAGGCCGTGACCAACGGCAACCTCGACGCTGACCGCGCCGAGCTAATCAAAGCCAACCTGCCGGACCGCATCACGGAACGGGTGAACGGGGAGTGGGAACCGCGCCGCCGGGGTGGTAGGGGCCGCTTTGCTGGCGAAATCGAAGCGGTAGCCCTGGCCGAAGAATACACCGGCCTGGAAGGGCCAGCCATCCGCGAGGCCATTCGGGGCGGGGCCACGCTGGCTGAACTCATCGAAGCCAACGGCGGCGATGTAGACGCCTTCATCGCTGAAGGGGTGGCCCTGGCCGAAACGCGCATTGATGAAGCCGTGGCGGAAGGCCGCATGGATGCTGACCGCGCTGAGCAGCTTAAAGGCAACCTGACGGAGATCATCACCGCTGGCCTGAACGGTGAGCGCCCCCGACGCCCGGCGGCCATGAACTAAAGTCACACATTCCTTCAACTGAATTATCACCCTGGCACCGCAGGCAACCGCCTGCGGTGTTTGGTTTTGGTAACTGCTCAGGCACTTGCTTCAATACCCCCATCCCCTGCCCCCAAAATGAGTGAAGAGGAACACCGCCGAAGGTGGCAAAACCCCTCCCGTCGCGCAGCGACGCTGTGGGGGTGGGGGCAAGCTGAGTCGTTGCCTTTTCTTCTTTACTTTTGGTTAACCTGGGCATTAAGCGTCGTTATAATTACGAAACCTTTCAGAAATTTACGCCCTTCACGATGTAATGCAATATAATGTAATTACGTGAGGAAAAGTTAACGCAAAGCGAGCGTATTACGAGGAACACTGTGGGCGTCAAGGTTGTGTGGGACCAGGCTGAATCCATCATTGAAGTACGCACGTCCAGTTCTCCCTGGACGATTAACGAAATTAACCAGCAGCTCGACCCGATCTATGACCAGCTTCGGGGGACGGGAACACCAACAGGTGTGATTATCTACTTGCCAGACCCGCCCTACATCCCAACCGACACGATTCGACGCTACCGCACGCATTTGCAGCATCAGGTCGATGAAATTGTCGGGGCCGTGTTCGTCACGCCAGACTCGATAATGATAAACATTCTGTTCGATGTGATTGCCCGCATTGCCCAGCAGCAGCCCAACTACCAGGTCGCCCGCACCGACAACCTCGACCAAGCCTACCAGATCATTCGCGGCTACCTGAGTGCGTACAAGCAGGGGGACTAAACGTCCGCAATTTTGCGGGTAATCACGATCTGGTTCACGCCCATGCTCAGCGGCGTAAACATGGATCGGGTCATCACCTGCACCAACGCCGGGAAGCCGAACGCAGCAAATTGCACGGCTTTGGGCACCAGCGGCAGGTAGGGCACATCCCACAGGCCGTCGCCAAACTGCCGGATG
>DAOTTY010000047.1:0-2213 GCA_034437575.1 Anaerolineae bacterium
TTAATGCCCTTACGGGCATTGATAGGATTCTGACTGGCACAATGACGGTTCTGGTTGGGAACCGCTGTCGTATCGTCTTAATGCCCTTACGGGCATTGATAGGATTCTGACGAAAAGGCTTTGGAGCAAGGTGGATACCGCACGGATCTGTCTTAATGCCCTTACGGGCATTGATAGGATTCTGACATAAGGTTCTGATTGGAGAGGTGGACCAGGTCGTAGTAGGTCTTAATGCCCTTACGGGCATTGATAGGATTCTGACACAACATTTGGTACGGTTCAAACTGCAATCCGGTACAAGTCTTAATGCCCTTACGGGCATTGATAGGATTCTGACATGAGCACGGAGGTGGTGTTCCGGGGGACCGGATACCGTCTTAATGCCCTTACGGGCATTGATAGGATTCTGACCAAATACACGCAATCCCCGGCGTCGGGATCGCGGGTATGTCTTAATGCCCTTACGGGCATTGATAGGATTCTGACGGTATAGCGTATACCGTGTATTACGCATTACCAGAAAGTCTTAATGCCCTTACGGGCATTGATAGGATTCTGACCGCGCCGACGAGCTGGAAGAAGGCACCCGGTCGATGCTGTCTTAATGCCCTTACGGGCATTGATAGGATTCTGACGTTAAGCTTTATTGGCACAGAGAGTCTGTCGAGTTGGGTCTTAATGCCCTTACGGGCATTGATAGGATTCTGACGCGTCTTCCTTGTTGTATCTGGCGAACCTCGAACCGATGTCTTAATGCCCTTACGGGCATTGATAGGATTCTGACGTTATGCGTTATGTGTGTATGTATAAGAGGAGAGGAGGGTCTTAATGCCCTTACGGGCATTGATAGGATTCTGACTTGCCAGAATTACCATCTCCTCGACTGTCATCTGGGCTACGTCTTAATGCCCTTACGGGCATTGATAGGATTCTGACGTGCCTAAGCTGCGACGCAACGTTCTCCCCGGAAGCGTCTTAATGCCCTTACGGGCATTGATAGGATTCTGACAGCGACGACGACCTTGCGCCATTGGGCATTACTCAGACGTCTTAATGCCCTTACGGGCATTGATAGGATTCTGACGCAAGGCTCGTTCCGCGAGGATTTGTCCGTCGAGTGGTGGAGTCTTAATGCCCTTACGGGCATTGATAGGATTCTGACTCGAGGATCACCTCTATCCGGTCGAGGCGCTCCAGTCTTAATGCCCTTACGGGCATTGATAGGATTCTGACACAAAACAAGTGGCCCAATAACTGGGTCAAGACAGAGTCTTAATGCCCTTACGGGCATTGATAGGATTCTGACCTGGTTTAACGTGTGCTGGCCCCACCTTGGTGAATCATGTCTTAATGCCCTTACGGGCATTGATAGGATTCTGACTGAGTATGAAGTGGTAGAGGCCGGTAATGGCTATTACCGTCTTAATGCCCTTACGGGCATTGATAGGATTCTGACCTCGATCCCCAGGTCTTCCAGCACCAGTTTTCGCGTCTTAATGCCCTTACGGGCATTGATAGGATTCTGACTGCAACATTTAGTGCTTTGTAATTTTCGACCACTAGATGTAGTGGTCGGCTGACAACCCATGTGTGTTTTTCTTCCGTTAACGTGTGTAAAAGCTGCAAAAAAGGCCCTTTTTCTGCGAACACCCCCCCTCCGGAGGCCATTTTTTGCCTGTTTTTTAGGGGGGTTTTCGCACGAAATAACGAAAACTCGTCCTTACAACCCCACACCTGAGAGGGTAGCGAGATGCCCCAGGCTCTATTTTCGCGAGAAGGGGACGACTTGAAGCACTATTGCCTTTCGATGAGTCTGTTAATGTGCACTTTCTCTGCTCCTCACATAGTATAGCCCAAAAACAATTTTTGTGCAAACCCCATTCGGGGCCCATTTGGGGCCTCGGTTTCGGATTTAGCATCATTTTTCGGCCTGTCTTTTTGTGGAGAAAACGCCTGGCGGCCTTGGTCATCGTTTCGTCCAGCTACGCTCTCAGCCCTCGTCCCGAGGGCGGGTTTTCCGGGCAAATCTCGCCTGAAACGCCCCCGAGACGTGGGCCTGGAGCTAGACGAAACAGGCGAGTGGCCGAAACGATGACCGTGGCCGGCGATTACAAAGGCAGCGAGTTGGTCGATTTTGGCTTCGCTCATAATACGCCGATGGACAAGCGCAAGATCAAGCTGGCGGCCAATGTTGTTCAAGACAGCGGTATTCC
>DAOTTY010000048.1:0-4735 GCA_034437575.1 Anaerolineae bacterium
GAATGTGCGAATTCTGTTGTCGAAAAATCCGGTAGGAATGAATGAAACCATCCGGGCGGTGCATGATATCCAAAAACAGGGGGGAGCTTCGACCAAGTTAGTCGTGTTGAACCTCATTTTGGGGGTAAGGGTCTAGGGGATGGGGGAATTCAGCCGAGTGCCTGAGCAGTTACGAGTCGTTACACGAGGCGGGCCTCGTCCTTACGGTTCACAAGGGGGTTTTTAGAGACAACGCCTGCGCTGTCCGCCGTAGAGAATTACGGCAAGGTGAATAGATACCCGCACCTCCAGCCAGGTTCATCTGGGCGAGCCGCCGACCCACCCAGACACGCCACTTCGGGGAAGGCTATTCCGTCGCTGCCGGGGCGGCGCTGCCGCGCCATGCCAGCGGTACGGCAAAGCTCTGTGTAACGACCTTACCCTCTTCAACCACAGCGCCCTCATACAGCACCGTCGTTGCGCTCATCGCCACGTCGATAGACACGGTGTTGAGGAACGGTGGCTCGTTCGGGTCTTCCAGGAATTGCCAATCGCCAATGACGATCTCGCTGCCGTCTGGCGAGACGACGAGGTTGCTGTTGTAACGCCCGCGCTCCACGCGGAAGTCGCTGCCGTCGCTCAGGTTGATAGCGACAATCGCGTTCTCGGTCCTGTCATCGCCACCCACCACCGCAAACAGACGGCTGCTATCACCCGTGAACTCCACTGCGCTCACTGTGTCGCCCGCACTGCCCGCGCTCAACGTGATGGGCGGCACGCTCAAGTCGGTCATGTCAAAGATGAGCAGCGAATTTTCCGCATTCGGGCTGGTTTGCACCAGGGCCAACCAGCGCCCATCCTGGCTGACTTCCGGCGTGGCATTGGCCGGGGTGGTATTGGCAGGCAGCACCAACTGCCGCTCCACGATTTGCTGGGTGGTCAGGTCGGCACTATCCACGCGGAACAGGCCCGCTGTGTTGGCGGTCACGCCGTCGGGCACGGTGAACAGGAAGCCGCTGCCGTCAGGGGCCGCAAAAATGGCGTTGGTGCGGGCAAAGGACTGATAACCGCCCACGACTTCTTCAGTGGCGGCGCGGGTGGCGCTGCGGTCCGTCACGTTGACGGTGTAAAGCTGCCAGGTGTTGATGGCAGTACGGTCACAGCGCTGGCCCAGGATGAGCGAGAGGTTGCCATCGGGCAGGATGTTGACGGCCCCACTGGTGTAGCGACACTGGCCCGTTTCGTCGCTGTCGTCCGGGCGCAGCGTGGCCACCTCGCGGTCGCTTTCACCATTCCAAATTTGGACGGCCACTTCGTCAGCTTCGCCCCGGTCATTGGTGAAGAAGTTCAAAAAGGCGACGTTCTCATTACCGATGTCAAACGCGGTCACGCTCTCGGTGGAAAAGACCTCACTCGCCCCGGCAGCGTCGTACACACGCAAAAAGCCGTCGGCAAAGCTGCTCTGACCGGCGTCCACTTCGTAGTCAATAAACGCGAAGCGGCTGCTGTTCGGTGCAAAGTCGAACGTGCCCCCACCCAGGCACACCGAGCGAAGGGCTGTCTCGATTTCGACGGGCTGCGCTTGCCTGTCCATGTAGTACAGCGCCCCTTCGTCGCCGCCCACATAGAAAACGAAATACTGACCATTGGGTGAAACAGCCCGCTCACCGCAGGCCACCACGCGGGCGGTACCGTCGGGCAGGTCAAGGACGGGCGTCAGGTTGCCCTCACCATCCAATAAGGCCAGCCCACCCGGATTAGACGCGCCCACGACGGCGGGTTCTGCGGTTTCGTCAACAGTCCACACCAGCACAGACGACCCCGCCGGGATGGCATCTGTGATGGCCACAAGGGACAGCGCCCCGCCAAGTACGAGCGTCAGCGCGAGGGCACGAAATAAGCGATTTACATAGGTCATCAGGCAATTCTCTCCCTATAGCATTGAGGAAAACAAAATTTAAGCTAAAGATAGTATAACAGCATGAGGCCATCTGCCAAAAACGGACAATGGGGCCATTGTGGCAGCACCCACAAAAATGGTAATGTAGCTTGTTATGTCAATTGCAAGTAGGGCACGCTGCCCCACTTGCAACCACCGCTGCTAGGTTTCTTGGGTGCGGGCGGCAAGGTCACTCATCGGGGCAAACTCCTCCGAGATGATTTCCACGACGGTGCCCACCTCGGCCCAATCGTACAGCGCTTTAGCCTGGTCATCTACCGACATCACGCAGCCAAACGTGGACGGGTAGCCCACATCGCCGCCGTTGAGGTACGCGCCATTGGGCAGCAGCACCGCCCCATGAAAGCCATTCATTAGCCCTGGCACCACCTCGTACATGCCCATAAACCAGTACATCTCCCATTGGCCGCAGCCGCTGTCGCTGCACAGGCTAAAGCTGCTGCCGTAGGCCGTCGGGTCATGGTTCAATATCTGGTAGATGCCGGGGGAGGTGGGCGCATCCGACCGCCCCGACGAGATACGCCAGTTAAAGACGATTTCTTCGTTTTCAAACGCCCACAACTCCTGCGTGTTCAGGTTAACCACGATGCGCTTATCCGCAACGGGCGGGTTGGGCATGGTTACATCACGGGTGGGCATGGTAAGCGTATCGCCAATGGACAGCACGTCCAGGTCGCGGCCCGCGTTGTGCTGCTCAATCAAGTAGAAGGGAATCCCCGTCTTACGGGCGATTTTGGATGCCGTGTCGCCCGCTTCTACCACGTACTCCTGTGGGTGATAACGCACACGCAGGCTGACCTCGCTCACTTGATTAGCGATAGCGTCACGCATATCCTGCATGGTTTCTTCCACATTGAGGTAACGCACAGCCTGCGCTTCTTCGCTGTTCAGCGATTCGTTTTGCAGGTCGATAAACGCAGCAAAGGCGTTTTCACGCAGGGCCAACCCGGTTCCATCCACTTCCAGCCAGGACGTGAACGTCTCGCGGTTGGTAGACCAGCGCACGGTTGCGTCACGGTAGGGGTCATAGCCTACCATAACGAACTGTTGTTGCGCGTAACGCTGCACCGATGCCAGATACGCGGACGGGTCTTGCACGTCGGGCTGCACCGGGGACACATACACCGTCAGGATGCCGCTGCCCACCACCGCCGCCGGGTCATCGCGCACAGCGGCCAGCGTGGGGGCGATGTCCATCAAGCGCCCGGCCCGGCCCATCTCTGCCACCAGTGTATCGCCCTGCCACTTGAAGCCTGCGTTATACGGCGCGTAGTTGATGGTTTCCGTCATGTTGAGCAGGTAATCTTGCAGCGCAAGGTAGCCCGAATCCGTGAGCGTGACAGACGGTGCAACGGCCACGCCGAAAAAGCCATCCCGCCAGTTGACCGCTTTCGCGGCGTTGGCGGTTTCTGCCGCATCCAACTGGAAGCCCAACGCCCCCGGCGCAACCGTTTGCTCAACGTTACCGTCTACCACCACCTGAATCTGTAGCTCCTGTGCCCACGCTTCGTTGAGCCGGGTTTGCGCTTCGGCCAGCGTCATGCCGCCCACATCCACACCCATGACGACGACGTTGGGGTAAATGCGCCCGCTTGCGGTGTACGTCAAGAAGAACATCAGCACAATCACCACGACTGCCGCCCCCACCGAGCGCCACAGCCAGCCCCGGCGGCTGTCCATGTACCACAGCGCATCCTGTAGGCGCAGCAGCACCTCCCCCTGCCAACCGGGGCGGCGGGTGGCTTCACGGGTCTGGGCGCGGCGTTGGTCGCGTTTTTCCTGGCGGGCTAAATAGCGTTGACGGGCCTTGCTGGGGTGTCTTTTCGGTCCCTGAATGTCCATGTGAACTTCCTTCTAATAAACTAACTGTGCGTGCATCACGGGTTTCAAGGGCAGGGATGACGCTGTTTGGCCCTCATCCCCCGGCCCCTTCCCTCCAACGTTTTCGCGGGCAGAAGGGGAGAACATCGCTTTCGCAGTCCCTTTCCTGGCCACGCAGCGGCGGTTGGGAGAGGGATTCAGGATGAGGGCTTGATTCGCCAACAGCATCAGGGATAGGGCTAGAAGTGCAGCTAACGGGCTTCGGTGCGGTAGTCCTTGCGCGGCGGCGAGAAGGCGTCTACGATAACGGTTTCTTCCTGGGCAACTGCCGAATGCAGCACACCGCCGGGGATTGCATAGCTATCGCCCGCGCACAAGGTTTGGGTTTCCCTGCCAATGGTCATTTCCAGTTTACCGCGCACCACATACCCCACCTGGTCGTTCATATGCTGATGTTCTGGCACAACGGCACCGGGTTGCAGCACAAACTCACAAATCATCGCTTCGTCTGTGGTGCCCAATGTGCGCCGCACAATGCCCTCAAACATCTCAACCGGGTCTGCCTTAGCGCTGAGTGAAAAGTATCCGTCTGCCATAGCAATGTCCTGTTCCCCTGGGGGTGGCTGTTCGTTATCTGAGGGTAGTTTACACGAAGGGGGCACCTGAGCCAAACAGTGACCGGGGCCAATTGCAAAGTCAAGTTTTCACATCGCGGGGACAGCGTCCCCGCCCCCCTGCAAAGGGTTGGCACCCTTTGAACCCGTGCTTTCAGACGCTTTGCGTCCGAAAAGGTAACTGCTCAGGCACCGGGTGTATGTGGGCATAATGCCCTCGCAGCAGGTGTGTAAACGCCGCGTGTAGGCGCGGGCTAACGCACGGCGCTGAACTTCATGATTTGGCCGGGCAAATTACCCGCGCCATAATGCACCAGATACAACTCACCGTTCTCGTCCTCACCGAACGAGCTGATGGTAT
>DAOTTY010000049.1:0-5924 GCA_034437575.1 Anaerolineae bacterium
GGGGGACTTCTCATCGCGTGATTTAGCCCCTCTCCCAGTGCCAAAGGCACGTTTGGGAGAGGGGTTGGGGTGAGGGCTGAGTAGTTACTAAAGTTTTGCAAAAGCTTGTGGGGGTTCGGAGGTGAAACCCCCCAGCAGTTACGGTAAATTTTGTGTATTTTGCACAACACAAATTCGCATCTGTGGGTTGTGTGGTGAGGTCTCATCCTTATAATTTATTCGCAAGTGGGCTTTCCGCTTGCACCGAAACTTAGTGCTTGTTTGGAAAGGACACCTCCCCCCTCATGGAACTCACGCCGGAAAACCATAAGACCCTCATTGATACCGCCGCGATTCATAACCGCATCAACGATTTGGCCTGTCAGATCGAACGGGACTACACCCAGAGCGATAAATTGGTGTTGGTCTGCGTGTTAGACGGTGCCCGGAAGGTATTCCAGGCGTTATCCTATGCGCTCAACATTCCCCACGAAAAGGCCGCTATTCAGGTTTCAAGTTACACACCCGGTACCTACATCAGCGATGGTAACGTCAACGTGGTAAAGCCCCTTAATGCGGACATCAACGGGGCCGATGTGGTTATCGTGGAGGACATCATCGACACCGGGTATTCGATGAATACGATCTTGGGGTTGCTTGCCGAACAGAACCCGCGCACTTTGAAGGTATGCGCCCTACTCAGCAAACCATCGCGGCGGGTGGTGAATATCCCGGTCGATTATCTGGGCTTCTCGATTGATGATCACTTTGTGTTCGGGTTCGGGATCGACGTAGACCAGAAATACCGCGAACTCGGTTACATCGGCTATTTTGAGTAGCCGATCAGACACCCAACAACGCCAACAAGATCGTAATCGTGATCATGCTGGCAAAGGTGCTAACGAACGTGACCGCGCTCACAAAGGGCGCGTTATCCCCAAATTCCAACACGACTGCCGCCGCCAACACTGCCGTTGGCGTGGCCGTCTGTACAATGGTAACGTTCAATGGTAGCCCATCTAGGCCGAGTAGCAGCGCAATCGGCGTGATGATCAGCGGGGCGGCGACCAGCCGTAACCCGGTCGCAATCCCGACTGCCCGCCAATCTTCATCGAGCCGGACCCGCGCCAACTGCACCCCAAGGATAACCAGCATCGCCGGGATCGCCCCACTTCCCATAATATCCAGCGCCCGATCTATCGGTAACGGGATCGCAAGATCGAAAACTGCTAGCAAAACCCCGATGATTGTTGCGGAAAAGACCGGGACTTTGATCACATTCAACACCGCCCCCTGCATCCCGACCTTGCCATTAGACGCCAAGAATATCCCGGTATTGTTTCCGATGATTACCGCCAGGACATAGTAAATCGTGGCGATCTCGCCCCCCGCTGGCCCAAAAGCGAACGTGTTTAGCGGAATCCCGTAGTTGGCGGCATTGACCATCACCAAACTAACCAGAAAGGCCCCGGTTAGCCTCCGGTCGATCCGAAATAAACGCACGGCCCCATAGCCCACGCCGATCATGATCAGCGTAAATAGCAACATCGCGCCACCGATGGCTAGCACATCCGCCACGGCCACCGTTGATAGGGCCAATGTGCGCAAGACCAACGCCGGCACAAACAGGTAGATGATCGCAGCGGAAAGCGGGCGCGGGTCCGGGTTGAATATACGCCCAAACACCCCGGAAACGAAAATGATCAGGAAGATCGGCGCGAGAATGTTTAGCGTGATGCCGATAACGTCTAACATGGTGCGTCCTTAGCCAGGGCTTTTGCAAAGTTACATCGCTGATCATTGGGCGCTGCCCAAACCCGTCACTTTTTGAAAAAAGTGAACAAAAACTTGCTATTTCGGACGCAAGGCGTCCGAAAACATGGGTTCAAAGGGTGTTAACCCTTTGCAGGGGTGCGGGGACAGCGTTCCCGCAATGTGAAAACTTGACTTTGCAATAGCCCTAGTTTTGCCGCGTGGTGGGGCAGTTCAAGTGGGTGCAAAACCAGCCCCTCACCCCTTCTTAGTCCCCCCTCGTCTGGCCGCGAAGCGGCGGCGTCGCGCTTAGCTCAGCTTCCGCCAACCAGCCAATGCGATCCACAAACCACCAGCGTTCCCCGTCCAGCTCGTACCACTCCCGGTAGCCAACAGCCTGCCGCGCCAGCGCCACCGTGACCGTATCCCCCACGGTGTACTGGGTCGGGTTTGCGGGTGGGCTGAACACATTCGCCCGCACCCCCGTCTGCGTTGTGACGTACAACACTGTGCCTTCGCTCCAGCCATTGGGCACATCATAGGGGCGCGTGGGTGGGTTGGCAGCAGTGGGCGCACCCGTCGGAGGGTCAGTGGGTGCGTCGGTTGGCGTATCCGATGAGGCGTCAGCCAGCACAGCAGTCGCCGGTTCATCTGTCACTGTAAAAGGAATAGAAGTATCGTCTTTGGGCAGGTTCGCCGCCGGGCTGTTCGGATTGTTGGCAACCGACGGGCCAGAACGCCCTCCGAAGACCCCACCCAACCCAAGCACCGCCCCCGCCACTAACCCGACGAACAACAGCGTGCCAATCAGCAGCAGTCGCCGCCGCTGGCTGCCCACAGACGGTTCCAGCAGCAGGTCGTGCTCGTCACCTGCTGCATCCGTGAAGTCGTCGTCATTATCATCGTCAGGGAAATCAAAATCGGGGTCAGTGTTTGATGCCGCTTGTTCGTCATCAAACACCATCCCGTCGATGTCCACCATATCTAAAAAGCTCAAATCGGCCTTAACCGGGTCTGCATCGTCATCCTGTGCCAAATCACCCGCCAGGAAGTCCGGTTCGTCTATATTTGTACCGGTTGAATCCGCTTCGGCAATGTCATCGCTGGTGACGGCCCGCAGCGGATTAATGACGGCTTTGAAGTCATCGAACGCAGCGGGTTCATAGTCGTCGTAGGCATCAATAAACGCCAGCGGGTCAGCCCCGGCGGTATCTTCTTCCGGTTCTTCTGCAATGAGATCGGCAGTGGGCACAGATTGGTTCACGATGACGATTTTACTTGCCTGTGGTGGGGGCGATTCCGGGGCGGTGGCGCTTTCTTCTTCTGGGATGGGGGAAGGGGCGCTTTCGTCGTCGTCGGGATCGTCATCGGGTAGTGGGGCGGTGTCTTGCCCCGCCAGCTCAAGGCGTTCGGTGCTGTCCGTGTCTTCCAGCAGGTAATCGTCGTTTTCGTCGTCGTCATCAATGCTAGACCAGTCGAAATCTGCTGATAGAAACGGCGGGATGGGCGCGGGCCGCTCTTCAACAGCCACCTGCATCGTCTCCACGGTATCCAGCAGCACGCCGGTATCGGCCAGCAGCTTGCTAATCTCATCATAAGAAGCGTACAGGTCTTCGTCGCTGTTTTGGGTCGGTTTGGTGTCCTCTGCATGGAACTGAATCACCATTGCGGTCGCATCGTCCTCGTTGTCGCGCCCTACCGCTGCCATCACCAAATCAGACGCGGCCATCTGCGGGGACATGCGCCCCTCAACAATCTCAACGATGTCGTCTGGGCTAAGCTGGCGATAGATGCCGTCGGTACACAGCACCAGTACGTCCCCCGGATGCAGGTCAATCCCGTTAATTTCAACCGGGATGCGCTTGCGTAGGCCCATATACACCGGCAGGTTAACGCCCGTTGCCCGGTCTACCTGCAAATGATCTTCCGTCACAATGCGGGCGTAGCCGTCGTCACCGCGCATGTAGTAGGCGCGGCAGTTGCCCGTCCACGCAACCAGCATCCGATCTCTAATCATCACCGCCACAACCACCGCCGCGCCCATATCATCCAGCGCCATCTGATCGTCAGCGTGCTGGCGCAGGCGCTTGTTCGTCCACTTGATGACCTGTTCCAGCGCCTCAGCGGGGGAGGTAGTCGGCTGTTTTTCCAGCAATTGGTAATACAGCTTTTTGATTTGCAGGCTCACATACTGGCTGGCAAGTTCGCTGAGGTTGCCCCGGCCCACGCCATCGGCCAGTACAAACATCTGGCCGCCGGGGGAATCGGGGCCGGGGGTTGCCCAGGCGCGGGCATAGTCGCTTACGGCATCCCGCCGCACGCTTTTTTCAGTGAAGATGCCTACCTTAACAATCATCGCACACTCCCAGCCCATCGGTCTACATAATACAACCGTGATTGCTAGTTAGAGATTTTCCACCCCTCACCCCTAAATCCCCTCTCCCACAAGGGGCGAGGGGACTTTCAAGAACCCTGGTGGACCCTGTGCTTGCTCCCTTTCTCCCCACTGTGGGAGAAAGGGATAGAGGGGTAAAATAAACGACTAGCAATCAAGGTATAATACAACATTGTAATGCAGTCGGGTCGGGTGGGGGTGGTGGCAAGGTGATAGGTTGGTTTGTGCGGTGGGGGTGTTTTTACAGTGGGTCGCAGGGGATTGACGGGCTGAGCCTGCCGCCAGAGGGATGTTGTACAATAAACACGGGTGGGACATGACAGGTGAGGCTACAGAACAGCGTGGATGCCTTATTTTCCCCCTACGAACTCGCTGCCATCGACCTGATGCACAATCAGGATGAGGCCACCCGGCGCAAACTGGCCGAAACGCTCCACCAGATGCTCGCCATCTGGCAGGGTGGCAACACCTGACCCCGTTACGCGGCAGGCACACCCCACACCCGCACCGTGCCATCTGCACTCGCAGTTGCCAGCAGGGTGCCATCAGGATGAAACGCCAAGCTCCGCACATCCATGTCGTGCCCTAACAGCGTGACTATCAGGTGTTCTTCTGCCAATGACCACAGGTATACATCCGGCGTGTGGCTGGGGTCTGGCGTCCAGTGATTACTGGCAATCAACGCGCCACCCGGATGAAACGCAACCGTTGAAACCATTTTGCTTGCGTCACCCAGCACCCCTGTCCGCTTACCAGAGGCCACGTCGTACAGTACAATCTGATTTCGCACCGCTGCCAGTGTTTTACCATCGGCGCTGAAGGCTACATCTACAAAGCTGCGCGGCCCCAAACTTGTTGTAATGGTATCGTCCAGGTTGTACAGCCGATCCAATACACGCGGCAGGCGCGGCTCCGTAACATCCCAAAGCACAAGTGACTGCCCCACCACTGACAAGTACCCGCCATCCGGGCTGTAAGCCATTGCCCGGTATTCGCCGTGCAGGTTGATATTCGGCGCGTCGTACTCGGTGACGGGGGTCATCCCTGGCAGTTGGTAGATGGCGGCGTCTTCGGTGGCTGCCAGGGCCAGTTCGTTCGTCTGCGGGTTCACCGTCACCATTTTGCTGCTAAACGCGATGCCCGCCTGCCAGTGCTTGACAATCTCGCCCGTTTCCACATCCCATATACTCACAAACGGGTTGTCGCCGCTCAGCGTGACGTAGCGGCTGTCCCCCGTGAACTCGACACGCGGCACCCGCCCGTACCACCAGTGATCGCTGTCGCCCACCAGCAAAACGGGTTGGTGCATTGCCTCAGTGGGGTAAACGATCACCGCAGGCGTTTTGTAGGTGCTTTCCTCGGCCTGAGTGGGGCGCACCCCTTCTACATCCACGATGCCCGCCGCCAACATCGACCCATCCGGCGACCACGCAATCTGGCCTACATCCGGGGCACCCAGGGCTGCCACCACCTGCAAGCGGGCTGCATTGGCCGCCGTGATCGGTTCTAGTTGTGGCAGGCGAATGGGCTGCGGCTCATGACGCGACACATCCGGGATGTAGCGCAGCAGTTGGTTGCCATCCCACAACTGCACGCTGTCCGTCGTGGGGTCGTATTCCAGGCGGTGCCGCAACGGGGAAAACGCATGGCGCGGGCGGGCTTCTGCACTGGTGAGGTACTCGCACAAAATGCCGGTAAAGTCGCAGCGCATCACAATGAGTTCGGCATAGGGGGTGTCGTCGCCCCAGCGGGCCATCGTCGCTTTGTATACACTGCTGCCCACACGCTCACTCTCGGC
>DAOTTY010000050.1:0-45399 GCA_034437575.1 Anaerolineae bacterium
CAGCAACAGTTGGCACCGTTTCAAAGGTTACGTCCGGCGCATCCCCCAGCGCGAAGGCTTTCAGCGCCGCGACAGTTTGCGGTGCGCCATGCAGCATCTGTCGTCCATCAAGGGCCGCTGCCAGGTCAGCATCAGTGATATGCCCGGCTCGAATAGCATCGGCGTAGAAGGCACGCGGGGCGGTCATACGGGCACCGGCTCGGTGCCCTAGCAGGGTCGCAGCAGCCTCGAACGGTTGCTCGCTCATGCCCAGGTACGGGTTGACGGCGACGAAATGCCGCAGCGACCACAGCGGAGCCATGCGCCGCCCAGCGCGGTCTACCGCCGCCCGAACGGTTTCTGGAAGCAGGGCTGTGGAAGCGACCTGGGGGGATTGCGATTCGTGAACAGCAGCTTGCATACTCATATGTCTCTCTCCTCGTTTTGGATGGGCTAGCGCAGCGGGCTAATCAGCCGGTTGAACAGCGCATTGGCGTAGAGGCCGTTTTTCAGGTGAACGTACACGGCCCGCCCGACGGCGGTCTTCTCCCACGCAGGCAACAGTGAGCCAAGCAGCGTAACCGCGCCGAAGGCAAGCACCGTCAGGACAATCACAGCCAAAGTAATTGTGTTTGGCGGTGGGAAGACCGCGACTGTATCGCCCAACAGCGCCGCTGAACTCAGTTCCAGTGCGAAGAACGCCAGCGTCACCAGCATGGCAGAGAGCGCTGTCCGTATAATGACGTAAAGGGGAGCCTCTTCTATAGACCCCTTCACTAGCAGATGCGCCACCGCAACCACAAAAATGACGCCGAGGGCGGTTTCACCGGGGCGCTTCGTCAAGTCAATGCCCAGCGCCGTGCCAATCGCCGCAAACATCACCAGTGATGCCGTAAGACTGGCCAGAAGGGTGAAAGGGCCGGGTGTCGTGTGGAGCTTCTGCGAGCCGGTGTTCTGGACGTATTCCATGATGCTGCCGGATGAAAGGAAGGCGTGTGCTTTGTAAAACGAGTGTGCGACCAGGTGCATAATTGCCACGCTGTGGGCACCGAATCCGCATAACATGAGCATGAAGCCCATGTGCGCTGCGCTAGAATAAGCCAGCGAAACCTTGACGCTGCTCTGCATAATCATGGCGGATGAGGCGAACATCGCTGTGAACCCGCCAAACACAATGAGCAGAACCAATGCCGGGGTAGACAGAAACACAAGGTCACCAAACCGAACCACCAGGAAAATCCCAGCGTTCAGAATCCCAGCGTGGAGTAGTGCAGAAACGGGCGTCGGCGTTTCCATGACTTCTAGCAACCAGCCATGAACCGGGAACATGGCTGACTTCAGAATAGCCGTTAGTGCAACCAGCACTGCGGCGATGCTCACTCCCGCAGGTGCGCCCCCGCTGGTAAGGGCTTCATTCAACCCGATCTTGAGTGTGCCAATGTCCACGGTGCCGAAGGCATGTGCTAACAGCAGCGCCGCAATCACCAGCAGCACGTCCCCCGCACGGGCGAGAATGAACTTCTTGCGGGCAGCGATAATCGCACGGGGCCGGTCGCTGTAAAACACCAGCAGTTGGTGCAGCGTAACGCTGGTCGCAATCCACCCCAATACCAACTGCCACAGGTTACCCGCCATCACGAAGACCAACACAGCGGCAATCGTCAGGTATAGGCGGCCCAGGAAAACCGCATGCCTTTCGTCGCCGTCCAGATAGTTGCGGCTGAACTGGATCAGAAAAATGCCGAGAAAAGACACCAACCAGAACATGAACAAGCTCAGTGGGTCCAGGCGCAGGGACAGCCCAACCTCACCTATTCCGATTGTCGGACTGAGAAGTGGCCCACGCCATGCCACCCATGCCACGCCCAATAAGGACAGGCCAAATCCGCCAATTGCCGCTGCCCGACCCATCTGAAATACGCGCTCAACCAAGCCTGAATTACCAAAATAGACCGGTAAGGCAGCAACCGCCAGCGCCAGTGGCGCAAGATAAGCCAAAAGCGCCAGCGGCGCTATCATCACTGAATCCATCACGATTCACTCCGTGTTGCTGATAAAACAAAGCGCCCCCAAAAGTACCATGTGACAATTCATCTGTAAAATATATACTTGAGGTTAAAGCGTTCTTTTTTTCAGAATGGAACACACATGACATTAAACTATCATCATCTTCGTTACTTCTGGATCGTGGCCCACGAGGGCAACCTGACGCACGCCGCGAAGAAAATAAATATCGCCCAGTCGTCACTGTCCATGCAGATTAGCGCACTGGAAAGCTACCTGGGACAAAATTTGTTTAAGCGTACCGGGCGGCGGCTGGTGTTAACAGAGGCCGGACGCATTGCCCTGGATTTTGCGGACTCTATCTTCGCCATGGGGGAGGAACTGTTGGGCACATTCGGCGCGCTTGAACAACCGCGACAGCGACTGCTGCGAGTTGGTGCGCTGGCGACGCTCTCGCGCAATTTTCAGATCGGGTTCCTGGAACCTGCACTGGCAAAAGACGACGTAAAGATAACCATTCTTTCTGGTACGCTGGACGACCTGCTGCACAGCTTGGAGAATTACGGAATTGATGTGATTCTTTCGACAATGGTACCGCTGCGCGACGAGACAACACGCTGGGTTGCCCATGCGATTGACAATCAGCCGGTCAGCCTCATTGGGCAGCCAACGCCACCTCGTGCCCACCTGCCATTGGAGAACCTACTAATTAACGAAAAGCTGGTCGTACCTGCGTCACAGTCCAGCATTCGCACCGGATTCGATGCACTGGTCAGCCGAATGGGCATCCAGCCACAAATTGTAGCCCAGGTAGAAGATATGGCTATGCTGCGGTTGGTCATACGGGAGCATACCGGGTTGGCCGTCGTGCCACCGATCGTCGTGAAGGACGAACTGGATACTGGTGTATTGGTCGAGGTGGCCAAACTGCCAGGGCTAGCAGAAACCTTCTTCGCCATTACCCTGGAGCGACGCTTTCCAAATCCACTGCTAAACTTGGTGCTGCCTAATAATCTGTTATCTGGAGCGCATTGATTGATGGATCGTAACTACGCAGGGACGAAGGGTTGACTGAGCAGCGCGTGATACAAAACGTGGATCACCCGCTGCCCCTGTTTGAGTAGTTACGCGAAATGACGCTATACTTAAATTTTCTTCCTGGGTTGCGAGCGGGCGTGTCCTGTCTTATGCAAAGGCTCATTCCTATGAAACAAAGACAACTTGTCGTAGTCGCCATCGGTGGCAATTCTATTATCACAGACCCGCAAAATCCTGGCATCGCCCGCCAATGGGAAGCCGTTCAGCAAACAACCGACAGCATCGCGCAAATCATCGCCGCAGGCTATCACGTCGTCGTAACGCACGGCAACGGGCCGCAGGTGGGGTACATCTTGCGGCGGGGCGAAATCGCGGCCCAACACGGCATCCATGACGTTCCCCTTGATCTTGTCGTGGCAGATACACAGGGCAGCATTGGTTATATGCTGCAACAGTGCCTGGACAATTCCATTCGCAAATTGGGGCTTAACCGCACCGTCCTAACCATCGTGACGCAGGTGCGCGTCAGCAAGGATGACCCCGCTTTCGCCACTCCAACCAAACCCGTCGGCGGCTTCATGACGGAAGATGAGGCGCGTAAATTTCAGGCTGAGGGCTGGGATGTAGCCGAAGATGCCGGGCGCGGTTGGCGGCGGGTCGTGCCTTCACCGCAACCCGAAGCCATTCACGAAATTATCCCAATTCATGACTTGATGATGGCAGGGTACATTGTGATTGCGTCGGGTGGGGGTGGGGTGCCGGTTATTCGTGATGAGCAGGGCAACTTGCGCGGGGTGGCTGCCGTCATTGACAAAGACCTGGCCAGCAGCCTGCTTGCGGAGCAGCTCCGGGCAGATGCATTCCTGATTTCGACCGGGGTGGATAGAGTCTATTTGAACTTTAACACGCCCGATCAAACCGCACTGGATAGGGTGAGCCTGCAAGATGCAAAGCGTTACATTGACGACGGACACTTCCCGGCTGGCAGCATGTTGCCCAAAATGAAAGCTGCCGTTCGCTTCGTGCAAAATGGAGGTCCGGTTGCTGTCATTACCAATCCACGCAATCTCGTCCGCGCCCTGGCGGGCGAAAGTGGCACGCGCATTATCCCCGGCTAGCAATTACTGCAATGGCGCAAGCCCCAGCACCTCGTAGACGGCGGCGGGCTGCTTACGGTTTCTGATCTTCAACTCACCCAGCTTCTTGGCTTCCAGCAGGCTCCCAATCTGGTTGAAGACGGCTTCTTCGATGAGGATTTGTGCGGGGGCGGCCTTTTCCTGGATGCGCTTGGCAAGATTTACGGTGTCACCAATCGCGGTGTAGTTCAGTGCCCGGTCCGTGCCGATGTAGCCCACAACAGCCTCACCCGTATTCACACCGATGCTGTAGTTCAAGCCATAGCCTTTACGTTGGTTCAGTTCCTCCGCGGCTTTCAGCAGCGCGATGGCTGTATCAACAGCGCGATGTACATGCTGTTCCTGCGGCTCTGGTGCGTTGAAGATGGCCATTAGTCCATCCCCAAAGAACTTATCCAGGGTGCCTTCCCAGCCCAAAACCAACTCCGCTGCTAAACTAAGATAGTCATTGAGCATCTCAACCACCCGCTCCGGCTCTTCGTTTTCACTCCAGGCGGTGTAACCTCGAATATCCGCAAATAGTATTGTCACCTGTTGGCGGTGCCCCCCCAATTGCAAGTCATCGGGGTTTTCTAGCACACGCTGAACCACCGTTGGTGCCACAAACCGCTCGAAGGTGCCGCGAATCTGCGTCCGCTCCGCTTTGATGCTGTCAAAGCTGCGCGAATTGCCAATAGCAATCGCGGCATAGTCTGTTAGCGCACTAAGCAGCGCAAGATCGTTCTTAGAGAAGACCTTGCTGTCTTCAGCAACATTGCTGACCCCCAGCACACCGATGACGGCATCCCGTAGCACCAGGGGCGCATAGGCAGCGCTGTTGGGGCTGTTGGGGTAATCCCCAAATTGCTCACGGGTGACGATGAGTTCCTTGCCACGCTCAATCACATGCAGGGCCGCTGGGTTTCGGGTTTCCCGCTCGGTTAAATCCGTGCGGTTGCGGTTGGCATGCTTTTCGGCACGGCATACCAGTTTTTCGCTTTCCATAAGGTACAATCGACCTTCTTCTGCCCCGGTAATCTGCGTGGCGGCGTCCACAATCTGTGGCAGCAGCGTCGTCATATCTGCCGTGGAGGCCACTGTTTTGCCCACTTTGTATAAAATATTCAATTCCTGCACACGCTGTTGCAGCTCGCGGTTGGCTTTCAGCACCCGCTCCATGAGCGCGTTTTTCTCTTTGATAAGGCGCGATTCGCTTAAACTACGCTCGATGACGTGCAGCATTTCGTCAACGGAGTAGGGCTTTTTAACGTAGTCCTTGACGCCCATTCTGTGCATTTCAATGGCGATTTCTTCTGACCCATGGAACGTCATCAGCACCACTGGGATGTCGATGCCGCGTTCGGCAAGTGCCATCAGCACCTCACGCCCGTTCATACGGGGCATTTGTAAGTCCAGCAGCATCAAGTCCGGTTGGTGCTCAACCGCGAGTTGCAATCCCTCGCGGCCATCACGCGCCAAAAGCGATTCATAGCCGTTCGGCTTGAGGATGTATTCGTCCACAAATTCACGATTTTCTTCACCGTCATCAACCACAAGGATTGTTTCGCTAGCCACGTCAATCTCACCTATCGCTACCGTGTTAGACCGCGTTCAGTGTGGTTAAGTATATTACATGTTGGCATTTGTGCGACCAGTTTTAGCCAACATGCGCCGGAAATAGGATTGTTGTACTGCTAAGCGCTGACTATAATCCTCATTCTATAGATTCAGTCGCAGGGACAATCCACTTTGGCAACAGAAACAGCGCCCCGCAAAATCTTCTCACAGGGCATTAGCGCACGGCCCCGCCTACACCGGCGCGGCTTTGCCCGTGAGTTTATCGAAACAATCCTGCTCATCGGTGCTATTTACGCCCTGGTCAACCTGGCAACGGCCCGCTTCATTGTGGAGGGGCCGAGTATGCAGCCCAACTTTGAGACCGGTCAGTTTCTTATTGTGAGCCGCCTTAACTACTTATTTGGCGGCCCCGCCTACGGTGACATCGTTGTATTCCACTATCCCAACAACCCGGAAAACGACTACATTAAGCGCGTTATTGGCCTACCTGGGGATGTTATCGAGATTAAAGACCGGCAAGTCTACGTCAATGATGTGATGCTGGATGAACCGTACATCCTGGAGGAATGCCGTACAAACCGCTGTTTCGACAGTGAGTGGGAACTGGCTGCAAACGAGTACTTTGTAATGGGCGATAACCGCAATCACAGCAGCGACTCGCGCCAATTCGGCCCGGTGGAACGTAAATTCCTGGTCGGGGAGGCCCTGGTACGCTATTGGCCGCCCCAACAATGGGGCATTGTTGAGCGTATTCACTACCCACAGCAGTAACAAGGGAAGGGACAAATCATGGCGTCCGACGTAGAAGTGCAAACCGACGGCAAACGGATTTTGGTCGTTGAGGACAACGACGACAATATGAATCTGATTTTGGATATGCTCCAATCGCTGCGGTATGACAGCCTGACTGCCGAAAACGGTGAAACTGGTTTACAACGTGCCCGCGAAGACATGCCCGATCTTATCCTGATGGACCTTTCCCTACCCAAAATGAACGGGTGGACGGCTACCCGGCACCTGAAGGCAGACCCGCGCACCAAAAACATTCCTGTGATTGCCGTCACTGCACATGCTATGGTTGGGGATGAGGAACGGGCGCTTGAGGCTGGATGTGATGACTACATTTCTAAGCCCATTGATGTTAGGGAACTCGCTCACAAAATCCGGCATCACCTGGGCCATTCTGATTAGTTGCCCACACACATCAGGGCGCAGGCCCACCTCAGCGGCGCTAACATCACACTCACAACGCAACGATAGGCCCTCTTTACCTTTGTGTTAAACTTCTGGAGTGCTGATATTGACGCAATCTAAACCCATCGACTTACTCGCGGGTCAAAATCCAATAGATGACTAAGAAACGCGCACTCACGTCCCACCGCCTGCTGGCCCTTGCACTTGTTGGGGTTTCTTTTTTCCTGAATGCCCACATCAATCGCACGGTTTTCGAGCGACTTCCTCACCTAGAAGACGAACTGGCTTATCTGTATCAGGCACGCATTTTTGCCGGGGGCAACGTCTACATAGGTTCACCCGACCTGCGCGTGGCGCTGTGGCAGCCGTTTGTCATTGACGAGGACGGCAAACGCTTTAGTAAGTACACGCCGGGTTGGTCAGCTATCCTGGCGCTAGGTGTGGTATTGGGTGCCCCCTGGTGGATCAACATTACCCTGGGCGCGGCCACTGTTGCGCTGGTGTACCGAACAGGCGAAGAAATCTTCAATGCGGATGTGGGCCTCATCGCCGCCTTCTTGCTGACGTTTTCCCCGATGTTTTTGTTGCTCAACGGCTCGTTGATGGGGCACACTGCCGCGCTGTTCGCCGCAGCCCTATTTACCTATACCTACTGGCGCATTGAGCAGGAAAAACGCGCTGTGGGCTGGTCTATACTGGCCGGGGTGGCCCTGGGCTTGCTCATCGCCAACCGACCGCTAACCGCCATCGGGGTGACGACCCCATTTGTGGCGTATAGTCTACTGCGGTTGGCCTACACACTGTTCCGCAGCCCGCGCCTGCTGCTGCCACGCCTACTTCCGCTTACGCTGATGACGGGCATTGCGCTCGTGTTTGCGCTGTCTGTGCCACTGTACCGCTATGCCGTCGTTGGGGACATCACCACCAACACCTATACCCTTGTGTGGGAGTACGATAAGGTCGGCTTTGGTGAAGATCACGGGCGCTTCGGCCACACGCTGGAAAAAGGCATTCGTCACGCCCGCGAAGACCTGACCCTGACGGCCTCCGACATGTTCGGGTGGCAGGCTGGCCCCCTCAATTACGAACAGCGCCAACACCTGCTTATCGGCACCCGCGAGTACCCGGGGCGCGGCTTGAGTTGGCTGCTGCTGCCCTTCGGAATTATCACCGGGCTGCTGATGACCGGGCCGCGCAAACGCTGGACGCTGGTGCTGGTGGCTGTTCTGGCGGCGGTCGTGGGGGTGCATCTGGCCTACTGGATTGGCTCACAGCGCTACAGCACCCGCTACTACTTTGAGGGATTGGCAGCGGCGGCGCTCATCAGCGCGATTTTGCCGGGCTGGCTGGCCGCACAGTCACGCTATGCCCGGCCCCTCATCTACTTGCTGCTGGCCGGGGTCACAGCCTATGCTGCGACGGTTTACACCTTTCCGCGCCTGAACCTGCTGCACGGCTTTAACAACGTCAAGCAGGGGCACCTCGATGAGATCAACGCTATGCGCCAGACAGATAAGCCTGTTGTAGTCATCCTGACGGGCAACGCCATGACGTGGCGCTCCAACGGTACGCTGATGGGGGTCACCAGCCCTTACCTGGATAGCGACATTGTGCTGGCCCGCGACAGCAGCGGGCGCTACCATGAGCGCATCGTGGAGCAGTTTGCAGACCGGGAAATCATCGAACTCAACGGCCTACGGAGTAAATCGTGGGTCGCATATGAGACGATCACAGAGCGCGATGCGATGACGACAGCCAACCGCAGCAGCCCATCCCCCTAAAACGCACCAACCCGCGCCGGGTGTGCGGGCTGGCTGCATTGCTTGAGTTGTTAGAACTGGCTAACGACGATGGCTAGAATGGGAAGACCAGCGGCAGGCCAATCTTGACGTAATCGCGGAAGTGGTGCTGGCCCGCACCCATCACCAGCGTGTTCACAGGCGAAGCAACCGGCGAGGCGAACGCCATCGACGCCGCAATCGCCACTGTCATCAGGAATGCTTGCGGGGCAACCCCTATCTGCCGGGCGACGAACAGCGCAATCGGTGCTAGAATCACGGTTGTGGCGGACGAGCATCTCATCGCTAATGCCAGGCTCGGTATGCTGCTGGCGTCTGTGTTTGCGGGGGGTGTGGGGTACATCCTACTGAAGGGTGGTGCTGCCGGGAGCAGTATCCCGGCAGCGAATCCACGACGCTAAACCGAAGCAGGCGGTCGTTTAGCTTTTGACTGTCGCTTCTTCAGCGGGCGGCAGCAGATCATAGATTTCGTGAACCTCTTCTGCATGGAAGCGTGCAACCTTGTCTGTGGGTTGCAGCCCTTCTGTATAGAAGAATTCCGGCAGTTCGTCATCCTCAACCGTGAACCCGGCTGCCAGGTTGAATTCGCGCTCATACCGCAGCACATCCATCCCCAACTGGCGGAAGAACGGTTCGTCCAGGTCTGTGCCATGCGCGGCGTTTAGCGTTTGCATGATAAAGTCCACGTTGCTGTTCGTCACCGAGCGCCCAAAGATACACAGCCCCAGTGAGTCTGCCGTAGCAGCCGCAATCTGGGATTCGATGCTCAGTTCTTTAATGCGGTCGATGTCCATATCGCTTGACTTCATCTTCGGCACGTTGCCTGCTGTGTGATCGGCACCTTGCGCCGTTGTCATCATAGTGACGCCTGTAATCTCGATCACACGCGGGTCATAGGCGCTGATGGCCTGCTTCTTGACGACCGGCACACGATGCACGCCATAGTGTTCGCCCACGCGGGCCGTGCCCTGCGCCCAGATGCGCCCGTTATCCGTGCCTTCGCGGATTTCCTTGAGTACGTTGACCATAAAGCCGGTGTCACCGAACTCGGCCAGCCCCGCATCCATCAAGACGGCGATCATGGCACCTGTTTCGATAGTGTCGATACCCAGGTCATTCGCAATGTAGTTGATCGCTGCCAGTTCATCCGGGTTGCTGATGCCGCAGTTTGTGCCTAGCAGGCCCAGCGTTTCATATTCAACCGGGGATGTGACCTCGTTGCCATCTTCGTCAAAGTAGACGTTGCTGCACTGGATCACGCAGCCGGGCATACAAGCATGGGTGTGCTTACCCCCACGAGAGCGGTTCAGGTCTGCGATGTAGTCACCACCCATCTTGAAATCCTCCGCAGCGGCCTGCGTCCCCTGGGTGAAGTTCTTGACGGGCAGCGCCCCCACATGGTTAATGTAATCGGCCATCGCCATCGTGCCAATGCTGCGATAGGTTTCAATCGCGGCGTCCTCTTGCAGCATCTTGGCATAAGTGCGGATGCCCTCAACCACCTTTTTACGGTCATGGAAGGGCGGCATTTTGTGCATGTCAATCACAATAGCTTTGAGCTTTTTGCTGCCCATCACGGCCCCCACGCCGCCGCGTGCCGCAAGCCGGGACGGACGGCGATCAATGTCGCTGAATGCAATCCCACTCAGCAGGCCCTGGTATTCACCAACGGGGCCACAAATGCCCAACGCAACCTTTTTGCCATAGGCGTCGTGCAGTTGGGTTGCACACTCGAAGTTGCCCAGGCCCATATACGGCGATGCGTCATCAAACGTGATAGTGCCATCTTTGTGGATGTGCAGGATTGTCCACTCGTCGCACGCGCCATAGAGGTTGAAGCCGGCAATTTCGAGTTGGCCCAACGCATAGCTGAACGTCCCGCCTCCATTGGATTCTTTAATACCCCCTGTGAGCGGGCTTTTGGTGCCAACACTCGTCCGGTTCGCATTGGAAAAGCTGGACCCGGCAAACGGCCCTGCCGAAAACACCATCATGTTTTCCGGTGACAGCGGGTCTACCCTGGCGATGTCGTTTTCGAGCAGCGTTTTGGCGATGTGATAGCGCCCTGCTCGTACAATCTGTTCACCTGCGTACTGTTCTTCAGTGATTTTTTTAGAATCCAGGTAAACGTGATAGTATTTGCGCATTGTTATTCTCCCTACTAATGTATTCTTTACGCTGCGTGGCCCAAGCAAGGTCGTGCTTCCTTGTTTTAGCCACGATGTACGATGTGCAAATTTAGCGTTACGAAACGCAGTACAGGCAGTATAACGTGGCTAGCCCCTGATTAGATGACCATTAATGAAATTCTTCACTCTTAGACCCGATTACTCGACTCTGCGGATCACACTCGCCGGGTTGCCTGCGGCAATCACCCCTGGCGGAATGTCCCTGGCCACCACACTGCCCGCGCCAATGACACTGCCTGCGCCAATGGTCACGCCTTTTAGCACCAGCACATGCATTCCCAAAAACACCCGGTCAGCAATCCTGACCGGGGCTGTTGCGCCGTCCGTTGGATTGCTCAACCGGTAATCGGGCTGCAATGGATGAAAGTCTGTGTCAACAATTGTTGTGCCACACCCGACAGTAACATAATCGCCAATGGTGATGCGCTCTTCACACACGATGGCCCCGCCCGTCATGCCGAAGTGCCGCCCAATGGAAAGCACGGCTTGGGCGCGGCGCGTGTTCAAAATGCACGGATGGGGCGGGCCAAGTGGGTTACTACGTACTGTGGAGCGCAGGTCTAGCCCGTCGCCAATGGTGAGTGTACTGTGGCGGTGCTTCTGGATGATCGGCATTCCATAAAGTTTCGCACCTCGGCTCCACTCAACGCCAGCCAGCCTGAACTGCACCCGTGCTATTGGCAGCAGCAGCAAGCGTTCAATTTCGTTGCGTGCCTTCCAGGGGGTGAGCGCCGCCGCCCGTACCGCTGCCAGCGAGAACAACCGCTCCGGGTCACTCATGTAAAGTTGGCCCTGCTTCTACGACGCGCACAGGACAGCCACAGCGCATATAACGCTGCCGCCGAAAACAGAAACAACAGCGGGTCTGTGGGCACACGGTAGCGCGTAGATGGATGAAACGCGACGTATACAACTGTCATGGTGAATTGTGCCAGCCACAATACAGATACCTCTCGCCACTCGCGCACCGTCACGGCCATGCCCACCAAACACAGCCCAAACAGCGCCCCATAGTAGTAGCGATGCAGCACACGCCCAGCGCGGTCAAACAGTGACCTTGAATACACAGCAACCGGGTCACCGGGTTGCAGGCCACTCAGCGCTAAATCTTCGTCCGGTTCAGAGATGACCAACGCATCACCTCGATATGCCAGGCGCGGCAGTTCACCCGCCGTCGGATTGCGGCGCGGTGCAATATCTATGCTCCAGTGAACGAGAAACTTGACCCACAGCAGTTCCGGGATGCGCTCCGGGGAATCGGATAGATAACCCACGGCCAGGTCGAACCGCTCCAGGTCGGCCTCGCGGCTGTCCAGGTCCTGGGTTGCTAGCTCCGGGGCCGTCCACTGCACATCATACCCCGCCCGAAAGTACGGCACGGTGTATTCGCTGTTGCCCTGCCAGAAGTTCGCGCCCGATGTCGTCGTGAGTGGTACAAACGCCTGATACACCCCGTAGTTGCGGAGCGTCCACCCCAGCACCACAACAATTCCAATGATGGCCACAGGCAGCAAGCGCGTTACCGTCTGCCCAAAGCTGCGCCGGAACAGGTACCACAACGCGACGGCCAGCGCCAACGGCGGCACAATCGGGCGCACCAGCATCACTGTGCCCAACAAAAGCCCCGCCGCCACAGATAGACCCAGGCCAACCCGGTCAAACGTATCGCGCTCGCGCAGCAAAATCAGCGCTAGCAGGAAGCCATACAGCAGCACCATGAACAGCGGCGTGTCGATCAACGTTAGATTCTGGAATACGAGATAGGGGTAGCCTGCATAAAACAGCCCGGCACCCGCACCAACCCACGCCCCGCGCTGACGGTCATCACGGCCAAACAGGGCTACAGCCATGTAGTACAGCAGCGTGATCGACATCAGATCAAGTAACGTATTGAACAGACCAACCTGTACCCCACCCCGGCCAACGGTGGCATACACTGCCGCCACCGCGTAACTATATCCCGGCGGAATGCGGGAATCAGGTTGACCGGGGACGCGCCCATACACCCCTGTTTCCAGCAGATTGATAGCGTATTCGTCGTAGGCCGCGCTGCCGTGAATGGCCCCCGTTTGCTCGTAGTTAAACACATCGGGGAACGCCAGCAGCACCCCCACCCGGATGACCAGGGCAACCGCCAGCACCAGCGGCAGTTTATAATGCGACACAAAAGCGATCATCGGCGTCATGGCATCCGAGCATCGTACACAATACCGTTGGGGCTGTTTGTGCTGAACAGCGTTTGCGTATCTGCTTGCCCGGCAGTGAGGGTCGCAAGATGCAGACTAAACGTGCCATCGACCCATGTGAGGTAGAGCAGTGTGTTGGCATCTAACAGCGTCAAACCGCCCACCTGACCCGTTTCCACTTCAATGATTGCTGTTCCAACACGATCACGAGTGCCAACCACCACAGCCTGCTCAGCCTGCACATAGGCATAAGCACTGCCCGCCTGTGCCCACACAAAACCGGATGTGTTACCCCTTGCCACCGCCTGTGGATTGTCGCCGTCAGCATCGGCAATGAACACCTGCGGCGCGTCCGTCGTCTGAGCGTAGTAGAGCGCCTCACCACCAGCAGACCACGCCAGCGAGTAACCAAAATCGACAGACACCGCGCCCACCTGCGTCCTACCATCCGTTGACAGCTGCCACAGTGGGGTATCAACGGCAACAGCGCCGGAGAGATCAAACAGCGTCAGTGGGATGGCGGCCAACAGTGTTGTCGCGTCTATCCAGGCCACCTGCGGATAGTAGCCTGTGTGCGACCCGGTGGTGACAGGGTCAAAGGTGTGCAGCATTTCGGTTGTTCCATCTGCCAGGCTAAACAGGCGAATGTCACCGAAAGTCGCCACCGCTCCGGCCTCATCAAAGCGCCCCGCCCGGATGAGTGCAATTTGCTCACCAGACGGCCCGATTGCAAACGCGCCGCCCTCACCGACTGGCAACACCTGTTCGGCGTCGGCGGCATCCACCTGTACGCGGTACAGATCATCGCGGGGGTAGACGCCCAACGGCGGCGCAAACTCAGAAGTATTGAAGTAGACCGTATGGGCATCAGCCCAGGCGATCTGGTCAATCAGTGCGCCTTCAATCGCCGCTGAGGACACAAGCTGGCGTGGTTCACCGTCCGTATCCACCGTCCACAGCGATTCCGGCAGGCCATCTGCGCCCGCTGTATAAACAACTGTCACTGCATCGGGCGACAGGTAGGGCTGCAAGGCCGGGTTGTCAGCCAGTACGACGGGGGCAGCCTCAATCGGCTGCCACAGATAAAGCCGCCCATCCGCGACCCACGCCACAACCGGCGACGTGCCCTGTGCCCGCGCAGGCAGCCCCGTTAACAGTAGCAGCCCCATCACAACCAGACGCCGAAACACGCCCTAATCCCGCAGGTTGAACGGCATTAGCAACTGCGCCTGACCGTTCAACAAGCCGTCATACAGGCCACGCCAGTACGCCAGATGCGCCGCCGGGTTTGCGGTTTCGGCCAGTTGGGGGGCCAGCGGGCGCGTCTTACCCGAAACCAGCGCGATGGGCGTGTCCTCCGGCAGCCCCGCGAACTCACGCGCCCGCTCAAGGGCCACCCGCACACCGCCTAACTCATCCACAAGGCCGTTTTCAGCCGCCTGAGCGCCCGTCCACACGCGCCCGCCCGCAATCGGGTCAACCGCGTCTTTTTCCATTTCGCGGCTGCGCGACACATGATCTAAGAACAGGTCATACGTGCGCTCGATGCTTTCTCGCAGCCAGTTGCGCTGTTCTTCGGTGAATGGCTTGGTCACACTGAGAATGTCAGCATTTTTACCCCGCAAGAACTCGACCGTATTCACATACAGCCTGGACCGCAAGTCGCCCGCAATCGGCTTGGCCAGCACCACCCCAATTGACCCGGTGATGGTTCCCGGCTGCGCGACGATATGCCGCGCTGGTGTACTGACCAGATAGCCACCGCTGGCCGCCACCCCATTCATGTACACCACCAGCGGCACTTTTTGCGCCAGTTCTGCCAACGCGGAGCGCATCGCTTCGGCGGCGTTGGCCGCACCACCGGGGCTATCCACAAACATCACCACTGCGCCCAGGTTCTCATCCTGCATCAGGGCGCGTACCTGCCGCACCACCGTGATGTCGCCCACTCTGCCGGAGTCTAATGTAGGCACGGGCGAGTTACCCGGCGGGTTGGAACTTTCGCCGGGCAGCATTAGCCCGTTGATGGTCAGCATAGCAACGTATTTTTCCAGGATGCGGCGCTGGCGCAGCAGAACCACACCGTCAGCCTCTTCCCAGGTCTTAACGTTGTCCGTGCCCAAATAGGTGTAAAGTTCCTCTTCGTACAGCACCGCATCAACAACCGAAATGCCCTTTGCAAACCGATCCAGATATGGCGCGTTGTCAATAATTTCGCGGGTTTTCTCTGCTGTAAAATCGCGTCCGGCTGCAATCCCCTGGATGATCTGCTCATAGCGCGAATCCAGCAGCCACTCGACTTGTTCGCGCCCCTCATCGGAAATATCACTGCGGGTGAAGCGATCTGCCGCGCCTTTGTACGGGGAAATAGCAATGGATTCGACCTGCACGCCCACCTGATCGAGCGCATCCTTGAGGAAGACGGCTTCCTGGCGCAGCCCAACCGTGAACACATTCCCGCCCGGTTGGATAATGACCTCATCGGCAGCACTGGCCACATAGTACGTCGCCAGGTCGTACTGCTGGGCGAAGCAGTACACCAGCTTGCCGCGCTCTCGCAGCCGCTTGATTGTGTCGCGCAGGGTTTGCAGGTCAGCCAGCGGCATGGTGAACCCGCGCAAATACAAAACCACCCCCTTGATGCGCGAGTCGTCCGCGATGCGTTCAAAGCGGCGGTCAAGCTCCCACAGGCTAAGGGGCGGGTCGCCAAACAAGCGCCGCCGAATGAGACCACGCGGTTCGGGCAGCGGCGCAAGGCGGCTGGGCAGGGTCATCAGGATGTAGTCGGGTGCATCCTGGCTTTGGCGCTGCTGGTTGCTGAGTGACACGTACAGTGACCGCAAAGCGGGCACCAGGGCCGGCTGGCGACTCATCTTGCGCCAGGGATTTTTTATGGCCACGAGGTTACAAACCTTTATGTTGCGGGTGAATACTTCATATTCTAGCGCATTCGCCCCAGATGAGAACGCAGCTTTTTATGCTTGCACCCCGGCCAGTCGGCCATTAGACTGCCTGCGACCATGACAAGCCTGCTCATATCCCTCTACCTGACCTGCGGTGCCCTGCTCACAGCGTATTCTATTGGTGGCCTCACGCTGCTACTGATCCGGTTGGTGTGGTGCAAGGAAGCGCTGCCACACCAGCGCCCGACACACCATCCAACTGTGACCGTACAACTACCCGTATACAATGAACCGGCTGTCATAGAGCGGCTGTTGTACGCCGCTGCCGCGCTTGACTATCCCTGTGAGCGGCTGACGATTCAACTGCTGGATGATTCTACGGATGCGACCAGCCAGATTGCCGCTTATCACATCCGGCGGCTGCGTGAGCGCGGCCATACTGTGCAGCACATCCGCCGCCGTAACCGCGAGGGGTTCAAAGCAGGTGCGTTACATCACGGCATGATGCAGTCACCAACCGCGTATTACGCTATCTTCGATGCAGATTTTTTGCCGCCGCCGGACTTCCTGACGCGCACGGTTGCCTATTTGGAAGCGCACCCGTCTGTAGGAATGGTGGAAGGGCGCTGGGGCCACCTTAACCCGTCAGATAATGCACTGACCGAAGCGCAGGCAATGGCCATTGACGCCCACTTCGTTGTTGAACAGTCGGCACGCTCTGCGGCTGGGCTGCCCCTCAACTTCAACGGAACCGGGGGCGTGTGGCGGGCAGAGTGCATCCATAAAGCAGGCGGTTGGCGCAGTGATACCCTCACCGAAGACCTCGACCTGAGCTACCGGGCACAGCTTGCGGGCTGGCAGATGAAACTGCTGCCCGACCTGGTTATCCCCGGTGAACTGCCCCGCAGCCTGCTGGCATTCAAGCGCCAGCAGTTCCGGTGGGCAAAGGGGACCACCCAATGCCTGCTGCAAACCATCGCACCGTTGTGGCGCAGCCGCATACTATCGCTGCGCCAACGGCTGATGGGCACGCTGCACCTGTGCCAGTATATACCGTATCCCCTCATCGTGATGATTGGTTTACTGTCACCCGCGCTCATCCTGACGGAGTCGCTGCGTGACCTGCCGCTGGCCTTTCTTACCGTATCTAGCATTGTGCCCGTGTTGATTTACACTGTCAGCCAGATGCTTCAGTATCGCAACTGGCCCCGCCGGATGCTGGCCTTGCCCGCGCTGGTCGTGTTCGGAACGGGGGTGGCCGTTAGTAATACGGTTGCCATTCTTGCGGCAGTTGTCGGTCACCAGGGCGACTTCCAGCGCACACCGAAAACGGGCGGGCGGCCCGGCCTGACCTATGATGCAACCGCACAAGACACCGCCGTGATTCTGCTGGAAAGCAGCATGTCTTTATATGTTGGGTGGGGGGCATGGTTGGCCATGCACAGCAGCCGCGCCGTTGCGCCGTATCTGTTAATTTCTGCTATTGCCTATGGCGTCGTTGCTGTCCAAAGTGCCTACGAACGATTGTCCGTTCGGCGGACAGCCCGCAAATTTGCCAACGAACCACACGCCTAGCGTGCTATAATGCACCCCGGATAGCTAGCAGGTCAATTTGCCTATGAAGAAGACACCCCTTTTCATCATGTTGTGTATTGCGCAGCTTGTGCTACTGCCGCTGACGTTGGCGTTTCAGGCAACGGGCGTCACTGCGGAGGCAATCAGCGTTGCCAACTTACGCCCAGACCCCAGCGTGAGTGGGGCACCCGTCGGTGAAATCAATGCGGGCACACGCTACCCGGTGGTAGGCCGCAGTGAATTCTTCCCCTGGGTGCTGCTGGGTGACCCGGCCACGAGTGAGCCGCTTGGGTGGGTTTTCCAGGATGTGGTGAACATCTATGGCGACCTGAATACGGTGCCTTTCTCAGCCGTGATGATAGATACTTCGGGCGGGGCGGTTGCCAGTGCGCCTGCATCGCAGGCCCCCGTCCCCACCGCTGCTGATGCGCCTGTTGCCACCCCCACCCAATTTGAGCTATCCGGCGTGGCCCTGTCCGCCATTGCCACCGAAGCACCGCCCATGCCCACCGTCCTGACGGGGATGCTGGGCACGGTCACGGGTGAGGTCAATGTGCGTTATGGCCCCGGTATTGACTATCCACGTATTGGGGTGGCGCGGGGCGGTGACGTGTTCGAAGTTACGGCCTATCACACGCAGGTGCCCTGGGTACAAATCCGCTATGAGGCTGTGTCGGGTGGGTTGGGTTGGCTGGCCCTGGATTTAATCGACATACAGGGGAACATCTACTCACTGCCGTCCATTTCGCGGCTGAACTTCGACCTGCCGACGCTCACCCCAACGCCCAACGCCGTCCAGGCTGTGAGCGGCCTGCCAAACGACTTTGCCAGTGCCCCGCTCAGCCCGGAATTTGCCGCTTTGGGGGATGAACTGTGGGGTAAGCTGCTAGACCAGGGTTTTGAGCCAGAAACGAGCCGCCTGGGCAGCCTGTTCCTGATGGACTTGCAAACGGGTGAAGCCATTGCCTTTGGCGATGACATCGCCTACAGCGGCATGAGCCTGAGCAAGATCAACATTCTCAGTGGTATGTTCTACTCGCTTAATCGCCCGCCTGACGGCGAAGAAGCCCGCACCCTGGCCAGTATGATGATTTGCAGTGAAAACACATCCTCTAACCGCATTCTGTCTTACATCGGCGGCGACCCGTACAGCGGTGCCCTTAGCGTCACCGCCATGCTGCGTGACCTGGGCCTGCGCGACACGTTCATGGTCGCGCCCTTCCTGATTGACCCGAATATTACACCGCAGCCCGTCACGGCCCCCGGCAGCCCTGCTGACCAGACGCGCACCAATCCTGACCCCTTTAATCAAATGACCGTCGGCGAAATGGGCTGGATGCTGTATAGCATCTATCAGTGTGCGGTCGATAGCAGCGGACCGCTTGTGTCCGCGTTTGGCAGCGCGTTCGACCAGCGCGAGTGCCAGCAAATGCTCAACCTGATGCAGGGCAACAAGATCGGCGCATTAATTGAGGTCGGCGTGCCGGAAAACATCGCGGTGGCTCATAAGCACGGCTGGATTGACGACACACACGGCGATGCAGGCATTGTGACCACACCGGGGGGGGATTATGTGCTGGTAGTGGTGCTGCACAACCCGACCTGGCTCAATTTTGAAGACTCGTTCCCGCTCATCGAGGACATTTCGCTAACGGTGTACAACTACTTCAATCCCGACGCGCCCATGACCACCCCCCGCATTAGCAACGTCCCAGAGATGTGCGATATGGCCGCTGATGAGGTGGCCACGATTATTGATAACCTTATGCGGGGCCGCAGTGACTTTTAGCTGTTTTCAGGTTCGGGCGGGCACAGGTTACGCAGGTAACCCCATGAGTAAATGCCGGTGTCGTGGCCGTCGTCCCAGGCAAGCTGAACGGCATAGTTGCCCACCCGGCCTATCGCTTCCAGTTTGTAAGAGCGCATGGGCTTCAGTTCCAGCGTGAGGATATTGTCCGGGTCGTGTTCACTGCCCATAAACTCGTGCCCCCCCCGGCACTCCACGCATGGGCAGGCTTCTCGCAGGCCCGTGAGCGGGTAGCGGCACACCGCACCGTCGTTCCAGGCGATTTCCAGCCAGCCTTCGGCGCGGTTAAGGTCAATTTGAGTTGGCTTGATTGCAGGTATTTGATTCATCGTCAGAAATGTCTTTCTCCATCGTCAGAAATGTCCTTCGTTACTTTTCACGATTATGGCGACGCCAACAGCCAGAATCAACGCTGCGTTGCGGGGCGGCATTCGGATTTCAGGGGATAACCAGGGTGCGATCCCCCCGATGACCGTTTTTGGAGGGGCGAACCGGCGTGTTCGCCCCAATTCCCGAATCCACCCATTTGAGCGAGTGCCTGAGTCGTTATGTTGGCGTCGCAGAAACAGTTGCCCTCATCCCAAACGGGCCGTTGGCCCTGACAGGGGGGTGAGGGCTTTATCGCCAATCATCTGAAATGCACCCTGGGCTGTCAGGGTTGTGCCAAACCGCCCCACTTTGCAGTATAATACACGCGGAGAGCAGATTCGATTCATTCACGGACGGAAGGACAGCCATTGCGCCGCTGGAAACTGGATCACAAAAAGCCCCTTTCGTTGCAACTCGCCGCTGATGCCCGCATCAGCGCAACTGACTATGCAGATGACCAGTCGTGGCAGGTGCAAATTGGCCAGGGGGACGCCGCCGCGCTGACACTACAAACGCGCTATGGGGGCCGCGTGGGCATGGCCAGCCTGGTGCCGACGTGGTGCCACGAAGGGCACATAATCTATCAGGCACAGGCGTATCAGCAGCCCGCCGTCGTGACAGAATTTGCCCCCGGCTACCTTCAACTTGAGGGGGTGCTGCTCCCTGATGTGACCGTAACTGCCGAGTACTGGGCTGCGGAATCCCATGCAATTGCGGGCCAGCATACCGTCCGCAACGACAGCGGCGTTAACCTGGATTTACGCTGATGAAAACGTTCGGGGTTCGCATTCAAGCCGATGGCACCGTGCGTATTGATAAAGCATTCGCGTGGGGTGAGCCAGTTACCCTTGAGCAGCACGGCGTTCGCGTAGAGCGAAGCACCACTGAAACCGTCGTCACCTTCCTGGATGGGCAGTCAAACACTGTGCCAGCGGGTACAAACCAGACGATTAAACCACAGGTGCCCATTCAAGTTCCGTCGGCTATGCTTGACCTGCCAGAAAAGCCGCCCGCTGCACCACCAGCACTCGTCCAAATTCCGGTGCAAGTTGAATCAGACGCCAGCCCGCCCGAAGAATAGAGCCAACCATGTTGGATCAAGCCACCGCACAAGTGAACGAATACATCTTCCGCACTACCTCAGACGGCATCATCATCACAGACGAGGCCGGGGTGGTGCAGCGTATTAATCCAGCAGCAGCCGCTATGTTGGCAGTCACCGTTGATGAGGTGCGCGACAAGCTCGCCAGCGAGTGCCTTTACAGCGACCCCGGTATTAAGCTGCTGTTCACCCGAGACGCCGAGTACACCGCACAGGTGCGGTTGCCGCACCGCCGCTTTGGCCTCGGCATCTGCATGATTACCGCTGATAAACACCGCCTCGTCGTCATCCAGGACATCACCGAAAAGCGTGAACTGGACAGCCGCCGCGAATCATTATCGCACACGATTGCCCACGATTTGCGGAATCCGCTGTCGGCTATCAGTGGCTTTGCCGAATTGGTTGCCAAATTTGGCGAGCTAACCCCACAGCAGCAAAAGTTCCTCACGCGCATTCGGCAAACGTCATCGAAGATTCACGACATGGCCAAACCGCTCGTTGACCTTGCCTGGATTGAAGCCGGAATGCCGCTGGCCCATCGTCCGGTTCAGATGAGCGAAATTATTGACCATGCCGTGCGCGAGCTGTCATTCATCGCTCAGGCCAACAAAGTCACCATTGCCACCTCCGTGCAAAATCCAATGCCGATGGTCATGGGTGACCCCGAACGCCTGAAAATAGTTATATACAATTTGTTGCACAATGCGGTCATCTACTCGCAGGAAGAGCAGCCCGTTGTCATCCATGCCTGGAGTGACGAGCAAGAGGTGTTTTGCAGCGTGGCTGACCGGGGCATCGGCATTGCTAACGACGAACTTGACCTGGTATTTGATCGCATGTACCGCTCCCGCGATGAACGGGTACGCGAAATGGCTGGGGGGGGGCTGGGCCTAACCGTCGCCAAGACCATTATCGGGCGGCACGGCGGCGATATATGGGCAGCCAGTACACTCGGTGAGGGCAGCACCTTTACCTTCGTGATGCCCACTGCCCAAAAACAGTAAGGGTTTCATCTGACGTGCAACGCATCCGTCTAACTGTACCGGCAACCCTCACCAATATTGGCCCCAGCTTAGGCGGATTAGCTCTTGCGGTTCAGTTGCACGCATCGCTTGAGTTTCGACAGCGCAACGACGATCAGTTCACGATTGAGTCTTCCGGCGTAGATGCAGATGCGTTCGACAGCCTCAATCATCCGGCTGCGCTGGCCGCGATGCGCGTCTTTCAACAAATGGAACGCGCCCCGGCAGGCTTCCAGATTCGTGTGAGCAACAACATTCCGGTTCATAGCGGCCTCGGTGTTGAGAGCGCGTTTGCGGTAGCGGGCGTGCTGGGTGCCAACAACATTATTGATGCGCGTTTATCACGCCCTGAACTACTCAGATTAGCCGCGCAGGTTGTCGGTCGTGGTGACGGTGTAGCAGCCTCTATGTTGGGTGGGTTAGCCACAGGCGTGCTTCAGCAGGATAAGTTCGCCTATCTGAGTCTGGCATCTGTGCAAATGAAAATCATCATCGTGGTACCACAAATCAAATCATTTGATCGCAAGGCCCAGCAAGCCCTTCCTAAAACAGTCAAATATGATGATGCCGTCTATAACCTGAGCCGCGTGCCCCTACTCGTGGACGCTTTCCAGCGCCTCGACATGGATACCATCGGCATGTTAATTGAGGATCGTGTCGCCACCCCACACCTCGCCAAGCAGATCAAGGGCTATGACGAAGCAAATACCGCTGCCAAACAGGCCGGGGCCAGTGCCGTTACGATCAGTGGGCACGGCCCCGCTCTGGTTGCTTTTGCCAGCGACAAACATCACGCAATTGCTGAGGCCATGCGGGCTGCGTTTGAAGCAGCGGGTGTGAAAGCTCAATCATGGGTAGTCCCCGTTGAGCAGCAGGGTGTGTCCGTTAGCATGACCCAATCTGTCCAATGAGAGCGCGTTTGTGGGTCGTTTTGCTTGTGCTGGCCGCGTGTGCCCCGTCACCTGCGCCTGCCCTTCAAAGCGACCTGCGCCCCGCCACAACGGTTCCCACGCCAGATGCGACAAACACCGCCGCCCTCTGTACTCACCTTACCGATGCAGATTCCCTGTCAACCCGCATCGACCTGCTGGAGGCACTTTACATGGCAAAGGTGACCTGCGACGGCCTAAACACAGCCGAAGCGCTCTACGTGGCATATACTGACTATGGTGAACAACTCGCCGCTCGTGGGCGTGACCGCGAAGCCCAGGCAGCCTTTACCACTGCCCTTGAATACACACCGACCGATTCCCGTGCCGCTGACAATCTTGCAGTCCGCACAGATGCACCCACCCTGACCACATGCACTGACGAAGAGAGTCGCATTGCGCAGGCGGCTGTGCCAGCTTTCATCAACAGCAACCTGGCCCCTGTTACTGTTGACGGCGGCACACTCAACGCAGGTGACGAGCCGTTCGCGGTGCGGGGCATTATCTATGAACCGCGCAGCGCACCGGGTTCCCTGGTGTGGCAAAACGCAGCAACCACAACCTTTGACCGTGAACTCACCCTGATTGCCGAGGCTGGATTTAACACGATACGTGTTTACCTGCACCATGACGCCCTGTTTCAGTGCCCTGGCAGTGGTGCGGTGCCCGTTTCCGCAGCGATCAGCCGTCTGGACAGCTTGATTTATACAGCAGCAAACCTGCAACTGCGTGTCATCGCGGTCATGAATCACGAGGTAGACGCGCCGCTGCTGTATGGCAATGCCCCCCACACCACCGCCCAGATGATCTACTTGCTAGAACGCTACGCCCACGAGCCAACAGTCATAGCCTGGGATATGCGCGACAGCGGCAACGCGGACTACACCGACGGCGACACTAACCGTGAAACTGTGCTAGCATGGCTTACACAGGCAACCCAACTTACCCGGCGCACGGCCCCCAATCAGCTTGTGACGGCAGGCTGGCGCGACGATGCCGCCGCTACTGCGCCCATTGTGGATTTTGTCAGCTTTCAGCAGTACGGCAGCTTGGATGACCTGCGCCAGCAAATTGCACTGCTGCGGAGCCAAACCACAAGGCCGCTGCTGCTGGCAGGTGTGGGCTACCCGCAAAGCGCGGGCGATGAACTCGGCCAGCGTGACCAACTGTACGATGCGCTGCTGGCCGCTGAAAACAACAATCTGCTGGGCTGGTCGGTCTACAAAGCATTTGACCATCCCAACAGCGTGTGCGATGGCTGTGAGCGCTTTGGCCTGTGGAATACCCAGTACATCCCGAAACTCTCGCTGGATGCGCCGCGTGTGATTATCAGTGGCCCGTGAAACTTCCTCGTTTTACCGCACCACTGGTCTATAATTGTAATCTGTTAAAACACCGTTACTCGAAGAAAGTGCCCTATGTTCGGTCGTAGACGTACCCCCCCCACAGACCGCCCCGACATGCCCGACGACGCCACCTATACAGACTATCCCGTTAACTGGCGCAACCTGATTGCCTACCTGTCGCCCTACCGTTTGCGGTTGGCCCTGGCCCTGTCGATGCTGCTGTTCAGCGTCGCGCTTAGTCTCGTTTTCCCTGCCGTCATCCGCAGCGTGTTGGACTCTGTGCTAGAAAACGAAAACCTCGCCCTGCTCAACCAGATCACCGTCGGGTTGCTAATCGTGTTCCTCGTCCGCAGTTTGACCACGCTGCTGCAAAACTATAACCTCAACTATGTGGGCGAGCGCATTGCGATGGACATGCGCCTGAATCTGTATAACCACTTGCTCAAACAGTCGATTGGGTTTTTCAGCCAGCGGCGCGTCGGCGAGTTGGTATCGCGCATTTCCAGCGATGTCACCATTATGCGAACGGCGCTCACCAGTAATATCAACGCGCTGCTCCAGCAAACGCTTGTCGCCATCGGGTCGATTATCATCATGCTGGTGATTAATTTACGGCTCACGCTGTTCATCCTGGTGCTAACGCCCATCATCGGCGTGATGGGCGCTTTGTTCGGCATGTGGCTGCGCCGCACCAGCACCCAGGTCCAGGACGAACTGGCCAGTTCGACTATCGTTGTGGATGAGGTGTTGCAGGGTATTCGTGTGGTCAAGAGCTTTGCCCGCGAACCGTTTGAAACCCAACGCTATGATGACGCCATCGACAAAACGTTCCGGGCAGCGGTGCGCGTGCTGCGCGTGCGGTCACTGTTCGGGCCGCTGGTCGCGTTTCTGTCCTTTGGCGGGCTGGCGCTTGTGCTGTGGTTCGGCGGGCGTGAGGTGCTGGCTGATCGACTTACAGGCGGTGAGTTGATTGCTTTCTTGATTTACGGGCTGACGGTAGCCGGGGCGTTTGGCTCGCTCGTCAACCTGTACACGCAATTTCAAGAGGCACTCGGCGCGACCCGGCGGGTGTTCCAACTGATAGAAACTGCCCCAGACGTGCAAGATGCCCCCGACGCCCAGCCTATCCAGAACACGGCAGGGCGCATCACCTTTGACAACGTGAGCTTTGCCTACGAAAATCGGCTGGCGGTGCTGCAAAACATCAGCCTGGATGTGGCCCCCGGCGAAATTGTGGCTCTGGTTGGCCCTAGCGGAGCGGGCAAGTCCACGCTGTTTAACCTCATCCCGCGCTTTTACGACCCCACAACGGGCACCGTTTACATTGATAACCAGGACATTCGCACCGTCACGCAAGAGAGCCTGCGCCAGAATATTGCCGTCGTCCCGCAGGAAACGCTGTTGTTTGGCGGCACCATTCAGGAAAATATCCGCTATGGTAAGCTGGACGCCACTCAGGAAGAAATCACTGCCGCAGCGAAGGCCGCTAACGCGCACGACTTCATCACCGAGCTGCCCGACGGCTACGACACCCTTGTTGGTGAGCGGGGGGTGCGCTTGAGCGGCGGCCAGCGGCAGCGGGTGGCTATTGCGCGTGCCATCCTCAAGGATGCACAAATCCTACTATTGGACGAAGCGACATCCAGCCTGGACAGCGAGAGCGAGAACGAAGTGCAAGAAGCCCTTTCCCGGCTGATGCAGGGCCGCACGACGATTATCATCGCCCACCGCTTGAGTACCATCCGGGTGGCGCATCGCATTGCCGTGCTGGATCGTGGTAAGCTGGTGGAACTGGGCACACATGATGAACTGCTTGCCAGGCAAAACGGCCTGTATGCCCACCTGTACGAACTCCAGTTTGAGCAGGATGTTCCACTTGTCGAGTTGGGAGCCGACTAGCCTATGTCGCTGAGAGGGAAGAAGGTCTTCGTCACGGGTGGGACAGGGTTTTTGGGTGAGGCGCTCGTGCGGCGGCTTTCCCAGCAGGGTGCCCGCACCCGCGTTCTCATCCGGCACACGTCAGATACCACCTACCTTGATGGGGTGTCGCTGGTTGAGGTCGTCATTGGCGACCTGACCGACCGCAGCAGCGTGTTCAAAGCGATGGAAGGCTGCGATTATGTGTTTCACGTTGCAGCATCGCTGGGCGGCACCCGTGATGAGATGGAGCGCGTCAACGTGGAAGGCACCCGCCATGTGACTGACGCCGCCGCAAGCATCGGTATTGAGCGGCTGCTGCATGTCAGTTCCATTGCCTATTATGGCTATGGCGTTGATGGCCCCGTCACAGAGGACACGCCGCCAACCATCACCCACGACGGCTACGCCATCACCAAGCGCAAAGCCGAAGAACGGGTGCGCCTCGTAGCGGAAAAGCGCTGGATGTCCTACAGCATTATCCGCCCCGGCATGATCTACGGCCCGCAGTCACAGCCCTGGACGGCGCAGATGTTCAAAATTGCCCGCCGCAACCCCACTCTCTTTATCGGGGACGGCAGCGGCCACGCTCACCCCATCCACGTTGATGATGTTGTAGACATGTGCCTGATGCTGGCCACCCACACCAGAGCCGAAGGCCAGGCGTTTAACTGCACCCCGGACCCGGCCCCCACCTGGCGTGAGTTCCTGGGGGCCTACAGCAAGTTAGCTGGTCATAATAATTGGCTGGGGGTTCCGGCGGTGTTAGCTCATTTGGGGGCCACCCTGCAAACTACGTTTTCACACAGGGCCGCAGACAAAGCATGGCAGGAAAAGCTCGTGTGGGGGCGCTGGCCCGTTACCTACAAAATGGACAAGGCGCGTGAGCAGCTTGGTTGGCAGCCATCTGTGCCGCTGCAAGCTGGGATTGAAGGCACTGCGCCCTGGCTGCGCGAACAGGGGTTGCTACAACCTTGACCGCGCTGTGGGTCGGGGCTGGTATCACTGCCGGACTGGGTGTGCTGTTGTGGTGGCTGCTCATCGAAACGGAGGGCGTTTACCTGGGCCAGCCCGTCGTGACGTGGCTGTATGACCTATTCGCCACCCGCTACGACGCCATCAAGGAATATGAAACGCCATATGAAGACCTGCTGTTGGCCACGCCCATCATGAACGCGATTCGGCCCAACCGCACCCCACTCATGCTGGACATCGCAACCGGAACCGCCCGTTTGCCAGTGGCCATGCTGGCCCACGCCCACTTTGAGGGGCACATCATCGGCGTGGACATCAGCCGGGCGATGCTGCGGCAGGCGGCCTACAAGCTGGCCGATGACCTGGCCCACGTTGACTTGCTCCATGCCCCGGCCACATGCCTGCCCTTTGATGACGACACCTTTGATGGGGTCACGCTGCTAGAAGCCATCGAGTTCATCGCCCAACCGCACCTCGCCATTCACGAGGCAGTGCGTGTGCTGCGCCCCGGCGGCATTCTATTAACGACGCAGCGCATCAACATCAAAACGATGCCCGGTAAACTGTGGTCAGAAGCGCACATTCAGGCCGCGCTGGAACAGGCAGGCATTGAGCGTGTGATCTTCGAGGCGTGGCAGGAGGAATATACCAAAGTGTGGGGGCGCAAGGCCGGGCGCTCGCAGCCGGTGGGTGTGCAGCCGCTCGAAGCTGTGATGCGCTGCCCCCGCTGCGGATATAAAACCCTGACATTCAGCCCCCCTACGTTCATCTGTAGTAACTGTGCGCTACGGGTTCCTGTGGGTGAAGACGGCGTTTTAGAGGTTTGTAAAGCTCATAGGGCTTGTTAAGTTAGTGGCTTTTGCTAGAATCCCCTGCAATCGTGAAAGTACGGCAACCCAACCGAGGACACCCATCCTGTGATACAACTCCCGAAGGAACACGCCAAACTGGTCGAAGACGCGATCAAGGCGGCGCAGGCAGCGGGCGACCTGCCTGAATTCGACATTCCTGAAATCCCGATTGAAGCGCCCAAAAAGCCCGAACACGGTGACTACGCCTGCCCGATTGCGCTGCGCCTGGCCAAAGACGCCAGGATGAAGCCGCCGCTCATCGCCCAGGCCATTGAAAAGTACCTGCCAACGGCTGAGTTTGTCGGCGCAGTAGAACTCGCCGGGCCGTTTATCAACTTCCGCCTGGACGAAACGTGGCTTAAACAGCAGGTAGACGCCATCATCGCGGAGGGCGCTGACCTGTTCAAACTGGATATTGGCGCGGGCAAAACCGCCCAGGTCGAGTTTGTGAGCGCCAACCCCACCGGCCCGCTGCACATCGGGCGCAGCCGGGGTGCTATCGTCGGGGATGCAACCGCCCGTGTATTGGAAGCCGCCGGTTACAATGTGCAGCGCGAATACTACTTCAACAACGCGGGCGTGCAGATGCAAAACCTGGGCGCAAGTCTCAAATATCGCTACATGGAAAAGCTAGGCCGCGAACCCGATACCGAACTGACCTACCGGGGTGACTATCTGGCTGAATTCGCCCAGCAGTTTATTGACGAGGTAGGCGATAGCTGGACAGATAAAGGCTGGCAGCCGTTCAAGGAATACGGCGAAAAGAAGATGTTCGAGATGATCCGTACCACGCTGAACCGGGTGGGCATTCATCATGATGCGTTTTTCAACGAAAACAGCCTGTTCGACACAGGTGAGGTCGATACAGTGGTTGAAAAACTCAAAGCCAGCGGCGATATGTATCAGGCATCCGTTTGGGATGGTGCCGACGCAGAGGAACAGGCCAAGCTCAAGGACGCTAAACCCGCATGGTGGTTCCGCAGCAGCAAGTACGGCGATGCCAAAGACCGCGTTATGATTAAGGCCGACGGCAATGCCACCTACACCCTGCCGGACTTCGCTTACCACCTGAATAAGCTCAATCGCGGTTTCAGCCTGGCGGTGAACGTGCTGGGGGCTGACCACCACGCGCAGGCGCAGGTGGTACGGCACGGCGTGACTGCGCTCGGAGAGGACGCCAACCGCATTCAGGTGATTCTGGTGCAGCTTGTGCGGATGCTCAAGGATGGCAAGGAAGTCAAGCTGAGTACCCGTGCCGGTGACTACGAAACGCTAGACGACCTGATCGACCAGACCAGCGTGGACGCCGTGCGCTACATTCTGCTGGCCCGCAGCCCCAACTCTCACCTGGATTTCGACATGGACGCTGCCGTTGCCCAGTCCAACGAGAACCCGGTGTACTACATCCAAAACGCCCATGTGCGCTGTGCGGGCATCTTCCGAGAGGCGCAGGCCCGCGGCTTCAGCGACGAGGGCGAGGTAGACCTGAGCTTGCTGGGTGATGCCGAGCTACGCTTCTTGCGTAAGGTGATGGAGTTGGGCGATGTGCTAGAATTCGCGGCTAACAACTTAGAGGCACACAAAATCGCGTTTTACGCCCACGAACTGGCGGGCATCTTTCATCCTGTGTATGAGGAGGTGCGCGTGCTGCACAGCGATGTGCCGGAAGACGTAGCCAGGGCACGGCTGCGCTTCTATCGGGCGGCACAGGTGGCGCTCAAGCGGGTGCTGGCCTTAATGGGCATGAGTGCCCCGGAGGTGATGTAAATGGGCCTCAAACCCGATCACTGGATACGCAAAATGGCGCTGGAACACGGCATGATTGACCCGTTTGTGGAAGGGCAGGTACGCGAGGGGGTCATCAGCTACGGGCTGTCATCGTATGGCTATGACCTGCGCGTAGCGGACGAGTTCCGCATTTTCACCAACATTAACAGCACCATCGTAGACCCCAAAGACTTCCGCGATGAGTTGATGGTCAACTTCAAAGGCGCGGTGTGCATCATCCCGCCGAACTCGTTTGCGCTGGCCCGTTCCATTGAGTATTTCCGCATCCCGCGCAGCGTGCTAACGATCACCGTTGGCAAGTCCACGTATGCGCGGGCGGGCATTGTAACCAACGTCACACCGTTTGAACCGGGCTGGGAGGGACATGTCACGCTGGAAATCAGCAATACCACACCGCTCCCGGCAAAAATCTATGCTAACGAAGGGCTGGCCCAGGTTATTTTCCTGGAAGCCGACGAGGAATGCGAAGTGTCTTATGCTGACCGCAAAGGCAAGTACCAGGGGCAGCGCGGTGTAACGCCCCCCCGTATTTAAGTGGTGGCGGGGTGGTTAGGTGGGGCGTCCGTTTTGTATAATGCGCGTACTTAACAGGTAATTTAACGAGGAAGCAACGTTATGGCCCAAAACGTGGATGCAGCTCCGGTCGCAAGTCAGTCTTTCATCCCCGCGATTAACGCGAAAACCATCAGCTACATGCTGCTGATTCTGGCTATCGGCGTAAGCGGCTACCTGAGCTACCTGAAGATCGCTAACGCCAATGCGGCGTGCGTGGCCGCTGGCCAGATTGACTGCGGCACCGTGCTTAACAGTGCCTACTCCGAGATTGGCGGGGTCCCGATTGCGTGGCTGGGGCTGGCCACCAACTTCGTTATCCTCGGCTTGATTGCCTTTCAGAATCGCGTGCCGCTGCTGCGTGAATATGGCACCCTGCTGGTATTTGGTGTGCTGCTGTTTGCGTTTATCTACTCGGTATATCTGGTTTACCTGCAAGCTACTGTGATCCAGGCTTACTGCCCCTGGTGCCTCACCCACGAAGCGCTCGTCTTCGGGCTGTTTGGCGTGTGGGCGCGGCAAGCCTGGGTCGATATGGGCTAGGACTCGTCCTGGTGCATGTACGCAATCAGGTCGGCAATGTCCTGCGGAGAGAGGTTATCATCGTAGCGGTTGTACATCGCGTTGCCATAGCCTTCTACGATGTGCTGGCCCGGCTCCACAATTGCGTAAAACGTGTACTCACGGGCGCTTTGGCCCTCTACACGCCCAGCCGCCACTTCGGCATTGTAGTCCAGCAGCGTGGGGGCACCCCGTGCCCCCTCCACATGGCAGGAATTGCACGCAGGCACCACGCCAATCTGTTGTGTGTACAGTTCTTCACCGCGTACCGGGTCCCCTTCGGCTGGCAGGTCATCAAAGGGAATCACGCTCGGCGCATTGGCACCGCACGCGGCCAGCAAAACAACCAACAATACCCCCCACGATAGTACATGCGTTCTCATCTGTCATTTCCTAATCCGGTAGCTTACATTTAACAGGGATTATAAGCGCCTGGCCCATTCGTGAACAGATTCACAACACTGCCCAAATGAGGCCGCCCCACCATTGCATGTCACGCCCGGTGGCAGGCTGCCAGCAGGTCGTTGTCAACACATTTGAACAACTTACGACAATACACACACCCCAATTTATACAGACTCCGGTACCATTACGTTTGAGATAATTTGGGTTCATCGCTGCAATAATTGCATAAAATAACCCATTCGACGGAAGCAAAACGAGTTCAACAGGGAAACATCGTATGGACACAGACCGTAACACGACACCGCTTAAACAGCACCAAGCCACAGGGCAGGCACTGACCGAGTACGCGCTGATCCTCGCTTTGGTTGCGTTGGCGCTGGCCGCAGCGTTCATCGCCACCGGGTCGGTGATTGACGACGTCTTCTCGCGGGCCGTTTCCTCGGCAGACAACATCAATGATCCGATTAATCGCAATCAAATTGAAGGCTTCCAGCAGACACTTGAGTGGCTCGAAGCCAGAGGCGACGCAACCCGCGTGCCTGACGAGCTGAATCCGCCGCTTGTGGCGACACCCCTTCCAGAGGACGTGACGGAGGAACCCCCGCCGCCAGTGGAAACCACGCCTGTCCCTATCGAGCTGACACCAACGTTGGTGCCTAGCGAAACGCCTGCGGATGAGTCTTTCAACCTGACCTTTAGCGATACGGCCAACGACACCGCCGACTGGTACCGGCTAGAGGGCAACGCCTACATCGGCTTGCAGGCGACCACAGCGCGTTTCTTCCAGGATGAAGCTGGCAACTCGCTGGACATCAAGAACCTGAAAGAAGTTCGCTCCTACTATCAAGATACAGGCGAACCTGATCCAGTTCACGAGCAGCAGCTTATCGCCCCTGGTGAAGACGTTCCCGGTGTATCAGAGCAGAACTTCTCAGCCCAGTTCCGCCGCGAAATCTGGATTACGCAAGACGAAACGCTCACCTTCACCATTAACAGCCGGGGGGGCGGTGTTCGCGTCTACTACACGGACGGCGGCTCGTGCAGCAACTTCCAGAATACAATCACACCGCTTGGCGGTGTTGCGCGTGACAGCGGCGACAACGGGTCAAGCTGCATGCTCATTGACGAGTGGGTTAATACCCCCAATACTGACAACCTGACGGCAACCCGCACCTTTAACTTTAGCAGTGGTATCTCACCGCAGGGGTCGCCTGGGCCAAACCCCGGCCCCGAAGACGGCCCCTTCGCTGGCTTTGTTATCTGGGTGGAGTTCTACAACGCTGGCCAGTCTGCCGTGCCACAGCTTAACTTCACAATCGACACACCCCGCCAGAACCTGGACGACACGGGCCTGAATGGTGCCATCGTACAGTGTAACTGGGGCCAATACGAAGGTGAGCGCTCCAACGTGCGCCCGTTCGCATGGTACTCTGCTGTTGGCCTGGACGACTTCCCGGACAATCAGCGCTGCCACCTTGAGCTGCGCGGGTCTATCGAAATTGACCCGGATACCGAGCTAAACGGGACCACACCCACATTCTCGTTCTGGCACATCTGGGACTTGAACCCCAATACGTCCGTCAAGCTGCAAATGGCCAACTATACTGCTGGCGTCGGCCCAGGCGCATGGGTCGATGTTTGGGCACCCACCCTTGAAGGCACCCGCAACTACGAGTGGACGCAGGAAGAACTCGTGCTGGATGGCAGTAACGGCATCAGCACGAACGCTGGCGACGAGATCACCTACCGCTTCGTTATTGAGAACAACAACGGGGGGGGTGGCCGCAAGCGCTGGTACGTAGACGACATCCGCCTGGGCAGCCGCAACTTGCCAGACCTTTCGCTGGCCAGCAGCCTGACGGGCAGCGACACGTTTGGCATTTGTGACAATATCAACCCGGGCAATGGTGCCGTATGCGCCAGCTACTGGGATTTTAATGATGCTGGCGACATGGACGACTTCCGCATGACAGGTCGTTGGGCACGCACCAGCACCGGTGCTCGTTCGGGTCAGGGCTTGGGCGATGACCCCGGCAACAGCTACAGCCTGGAAGAGGGTGCGGACCTGGGTGCAACCCCACTGGATCGCCGCATTTACTGGGTAGAGTTTGACAAGCCCATTGATGTCAGCGACACCACAACCAATGGCACAGAATTTGTCGTCAGTGCTAATGCCCCGGTTGACACCGACGGTGACCGGGGTGCCCCGATGCTCACCTTCTGGCACAGCTACAACATCAAAGACAACGTCGCGCTGCAAGTGCAGTACTACGATGAAACCAACGACCGTTGGGAACTGCTGCGCGAGGTCATCCAGACGAATTCTGGTGCAGAGGTAGCATCTGCCTCGACGTTTGTGCAGATACCACTCAACGAGCGTGAGGTGGCCGACGCAAATGGCATGGGCACTGGTGAATTTGATACCTATACCACTGCTACCGCTGGCAGTACGGTATGGACTGACTGGGCCAACGGCCCCATTCGTGTGCGCTTCTCCATGATTATTCTGGAAGATGCTATCGCCAACGCCACCAATGGCTGGACGCTTGACGAGATTCAAATCGAGCGCCTGGGTGTCTTTGAATACCTGCCGTACCCGCTCGATCAAACCGGCAACCCGTCTATCAGCGAATTGCAGGACACCTGGCAGCGTACAGGCACATGGGCCTTCAGCCAGGAAGGGTCTCGTGATGGCCAGTACGTGCTAAGTGACAGCCCCGGTTCTAATTATCTGGCATCTACAAACACGTTCACCGAAACGCGGGCCATCATCGACCTCAACAGTGATACGCCCGAAAACATCTATGGGCGTGCCTGTACAGCTAACTGCTTAACGCCGGATGGCAACCCGACCAGCAACCCGGCTGTTGATGGCCATGCCCCGGCAGACGACCCACGCATTACCTTCTGGTGGCGTCGTGGCTTGGCCTCGCCTGCTCGCCTTAGCGTAGAAGTGCGACCCAATGCCGGTGCCGGTACCCCGGTTACGGCTTGGGAATACAACTACGACAGCAGCAATGCCACCCAGGTTGTTTGGGAGCGCACCGAGATTGACCTGGACCCGTTCATCAACGATGAAGCAGACATTGGCAATAGCAACGTCTACGACGATGACATCATCATTACTTTCCGTCTGACCACAGGCAACACCCAGGCAGACGGCGTCTACATTGACGAGTTCCTGCTGGCCGACGCGCCTGCTGGCCGCTCGTTCCAGTTGTGGGACGATGACGACCTGCCTGATGGCGAAAACGGTGATGGCCGAACCTATATCGACACAGTGGACAGCCGCACCAGCCTGGGCAGCGAGGATAACTGCAACAGCGAATCGGAAGACAACTGTGATGATACAGGGGGTAAATGGTTCGAGCGCTGGCACTACGGCGGTCGTTGGTTCTCTGGTTTTTATGAGTATACCTACCTGGACAAGGACGGTAACGAGCAAGTTGACTTGATTGCCCGCTCCGGCACGCAAGTCTTCCATGAAAGCCCGCCCACCAGCGATAACCCGCTGAACAGCAATCCAAACGACGACGATAATTACTTCTATCCGAATCGCAGCTTTAGCGTGCTGGAAATGATCCGCACCATCGACATGACGGGCCTGGAAACAGAGCGAGCCACAGGCGACCCCGTAGGCATCGCCACGGCGGGTGACAATGGCAACCCCATCATGTACTGGTGGCAGCGCTATGACCGTGGCCAGAATGCCAAGCTGCTGGTACAGGTCGCCACCCGCCAGAGCACGTCTGCCAACGAGTACCGTAATAGTAACCCGCTTTCCTACGGTAATGACGAGTTGTACGGTTGGAGTTCGTGGCAAACCATCTACTACGACAACGGCGACGACGAGAACTATGCCTGGACGCGGCAGGCCGTTAATTTGGCCCGTGCGCCTATCTACAATGCCAGTGGCAACCCCATCGACAATGACGCCAACTTCGTTGGTGAAGAGATTCGCGTCCGCTTCGTGCTGGATGCCCTGGATGTAACAGGTAATCAAGCTCGTGACGGTTGGTTTATCGACGACATCGAGTTCACCGTACAGGTGCCGACGATTACCGACTTTAACAACGACCCTGAACTCACCATCTGGGAGATGGAAGGAACCTGGGGGGCCGACCCGAACCTGTACCAGGGCGGCACGTCCATTGCCAACTTCCCTGGCAGCAACTGGAACGTCAACTGGGTAAACTGTAACTATCGCCCCAATGTGAGCAGCGGTACGCAAACCAACAGCGACCGTGGTTGTAATGCGAGCAAAGACGTGGATTCGATGCTGACAGAAAGTGACTACCGCAGCCTGTATGGTACGCTCAACGCTGGCCAACGCTGGTACATCAACGAAACCCTGCTGCCTGGCTTGCCCTTTGAATACAGCTTACCGGATAAGTCGAATGAGGAAGGCCGCCCACCCAACGCACCAGGTGGCTTCGTATGGCATGATAACTTCGGGGCAGAGTTCCAGCGCACCATCGAGGTTGCACAGGCTGATGTTTACGACATCTATGTGCGCTCTGACGATGGCGTGCGCGTGGGCATTACCAACTTGCCAACCACCAGCGAACTGCGTGGGGCGGGCGGGTCGGCCAATACCCAATTCCATGAGAACGTACCGGCTGATGGTGGTGGCCTGGCTAACACCTACGTTGACAATGCAATCAATGGTACCGATCCCATCTACTACGCGAATGTCATCAACCAGTGGAAAAACCAATCAGCAACGGTCTATACCCGCTCCGTCGGCCTCGTCACCGAGCCAGATGGGGCCACCCCACGCGAGTACATCCTGACGGTTCAGTATTACGAGGCCAGCGGCGAGGCTGAAATTGTCTTCGGTATGACCACCGGTGAATTCTCACTCACAGACAGCCCCGTTGAGATTCCCGTTGAGAATATTCGCCGAGACTACATTCCAGCCAACTATCTGAGTAACACATCTATCGTTTACGACGGGCTGATTGACCTGCGGGCCGCCAACAAACCCGTGTTGAGATACTTCACCTACTACAAGCTGAACAACATCAACGCAACGGCCTATCTGGAGGTTTCTGACGATGGCGGCTTTAGCTGGACTGAGTCTAACCTGCAAGGCAATGTGACAACCAGCGACGGCGCAACGTCCAGCGCCACCAGCCGAACGAATTGGGGTGGTGATACAAATGACTGGGTTGAGCGCCTGAATACTCTTGAATCGTATCGTGGGGAACTCATTAGCCTGCGCTTCCGGCTGGATGTAGGCGCGGATATGGGCGAAATGAAGAATCAGGAAAACAACAATCGAGGTGACGGCCTTTACATTGACGATGTGCTGGTGTTCGACCTTGAACCGGACACTCCGGCTCCACAAATCGTCATCAACCCGCCGGTCAGCGTCTTCGTCAGCGAAGGCGGCAAGCCCCAGCAGCTTTCCGTCATTGCGAACGGCACTCAACCGCTCAAATATGAGTGGTACAAGGGCCAGCAACCTGCCGACCCAGACACGGTGCCAGCAAATGCAGAGCTTATCGAGGGTGCAACCAGCCCCAACTACACGCCACCAACCGACCTGGAATCTGGCTTGCACATCTATTGGGTGCGTGTTTCCAACAGCGTGTCAGATAGTGACGCAAGCATCAAGCCCGCCCAAAGCGTACCAACTGAGTATCGCGTGTTGGACTGCCTGCCAGTTGCCGCAGGTGACTGCAACATCTATCGCATCAACGTCAATGGTAATGATGTAGACACAGCAGATAGCACCCAGCCAGGTTGGAGCGGTGACCTGGAATCAGCATCAGCCTACGTGCCAACTGGCAACAGCTTTGGTGGTCAAGACGTTAACATCAACATGCCAAGCACGAGCGACAACGAGTTCGTGCAGGCTGCCATCATCGGCGCAGCGCCAGAATCGCTCTATCGCACCTACCGCGCAACCACTGACACCATGAACTGGGAGTTCCCGGTAGGCGCGGGCCAGTACACCATCCGGCTGTATATGGCTGACCCCAACAACAGTAACAGGGATCAGGGTGCGTTTACTGTCTACGTCAACGGCAACGTTGCTGACTATGTGGTGGGCGGTGCGACTTCACCACTGAGCAACGTAAACTTCTACAATCTGATTGAGCGAGCAAACCAGACGCCTGCCGTCGTGCAGTTGGCCCCGGTTAACATCACAAATGCGGATAGCTCCATCGAACTCACCATTGAGAATAACAACCGAACGACATTCGTTTCCGGTATTGAGATCTTCCCAATCACGGATATAGACCCGGTAATCACAGACGAACCGAACGATACCATTGCTGGTGCTGATGGTCAGGCGACAGTGCGTGTGTCTGCGACGGGGGCTAACCTGTCCTTCCAGTGGTATGTGGACGGGTCACCCATCGTCAACGATGGCACAACCTACGAGATCATCAACGACGTTAGTGATCTATCTGGGGCCAGCACGCTCATCCTCAAGGGCCTCAACAACCCGCCCGCGCCGCAGGCCCCGGTGAATGTGTATGTCGAGGTGACAGGTGGCGACGAGCCGTTTACCACGCTCACCAGCCGCACGGCCCTGGTCGGTGAATCATGTGCCTTCGATGTCAATACACCTGGCTCGTGTGACCGCTGGTACCTCAACGTGGGTGACAATGCGGGCGACGGTACCATTGATGCAACGGATAACGGCGAAGCCATCAAATGGACTCCCTCCGTAACACCTTACGGTGATGGTGTGCCTGGCTATGAAGCTCAGACATTCAGCGGTGGGTTCCTCCAAAATGACGACTTCGAGGCCCCAGGCACCTGGGGCTACAACTTCCGCGTGGTCGAATCGTTCATACCGCGTTCGGTGTTCGGCAGTTACGTTCAGTCGAATAGCCCATCAGGCATCAACTTTGAACTACCGGTTACCAGTGGCAGCTACGACGCGACTTTCTTCTTCGCCTACAACAGCGACACGCTTATCGACATCACGATTGAGGGCACGCTAGAAGAAAACGACTTCGTACCGTTCTTCGAGTGCGGCAACAATCAGTATTGCAGCGTCACCGTGAGTGCCATCCCTGTGACAGACGGTGCCGTGAGCATCAACGTTAAGCGCGACAACGCCGTTCTGGTTCCGGCCCGCCTCAACGCTTTGTCAGTCACGCGCAACTAAACCGCAATCCGGCGGTAACAACACAAACCAAAGCGGACCCCAGTGTGGGTTCGCTTTTTTGCGTTCTGGCGGGGTGTGCCTAGAATCGGTGGCAACGGCTTGTTACACTAGGGCCGTCTGCAAAGGTTGCTAACAAGCAGGGACCGAACTGTGACCGCACATCAACAACGGCTAGGACTTTTATTTATCCTGGTTGGCCCCACCGGGGCAGGCAAAAACACGCTTATCAACGGGGTGCTGGGGCGCATAGACGCGCTGCAACAACTCCCAACGGCCACCACCCGCCCTATCCGTCCGGGCGAGAAAGAAGGGCGCGAACATCACTTCATCTCTCGTGATGAATTCGAGCGCATGATTGGTGCGGCTGAACTGCTGGAATGGCAAAATGTGCATGGCAACCTTTACGGTGTGCCAAAGGGCACCGTTGAGTATCTGGTAGAAAATCGACTGGATCGAATTGCGGATATTGATGTGTTGGGCGGCATGTTGGTGCGGTCGCTTTATCCTGACAATGTTATTCTGATCTTTGTGCGCCCCGGCACCGACGAGGAAGTCAGCGACATCGTCCGCGAACGGTTGGAAGGGCGTGGCGACAACGCCGAAGAAATCGAAACCCGCCTGCGGCGCGTAGAAATGGAAATGGAATACGCGCCACAATGCGATTATCTCATTACCAACGACAATGCTGACCGCGCAGCCAGCACGTTGGAAAGCATCATCCGGGCCGAGTACAGCCGCCGTGACCTGGTCAACCTGCGTGTGGCCCGCAACCTGCCCCGGCATGTGCTGGTGTACAGTTCTGTTGCCGTTGCCATACGGGACGATCAGGTTTTGTGTTACAAAGGGAAACTACCGATGGTTCGTATGCTTGACGGCGAAATGCCGGGGGAAGCTGCATTGCGTGCTTTTGATAGCCTTTTGAGTAGTGAGGCAGTGACCACTATACCCCGACTTATTACCATGACTTTTGAAAACCAGCCCCGCTGCGAGCAAGGACTGTACTGGTACGAACTCACCGCTAACATACAATCTGATTTACCCAACAACTGGACGTGGGAACCGCTTATGACAGCCATCCCAGATGCAGTTTACCAGCAGCTCACACCGATAACCGACCCCTCTCGACCAACAGTAGGTAAGTAACCATGCTTGATCTCAAAAGCACCCAAATCGCGCACGGTGCCACCCTCGCGCCAGACGACATCCCGCAGCACTTCGGCAACATTGCAGATGAATACCACTCAGCCACGCATAACGCCGTCCTGATGGACCGCTCCCACGAGGGCCGACTGCGTATTACCGGTGCCAGCCGCTTCGACATCTTGCACCGCATCTCAACCAACGACCTGCTGAACATGGCCCCCGGCGAAGGGCGCGGCACCGCCTTTACCCGTGCCAATGCTCGCCTCATTGACCGTGTTGAGGTCTACAATAGCGAAGACGCACTGCTGGCCATCACAGCGCCAGGGCGGGGTGCCACCATGAAACAGTTCCTCAGCCGTCAAATCTTTTTCAACGACGAGGCTGCCATTGAGGATATAACGTCCAGCAGCCACCAGTTTGTCGTTCACGGCCCACATGCTGACGAGATCGTCGCTAGTTTTGGGGTGCAGCCTGCTCAAAGCGGCCAACTCACCAGCGCCACCGTCATTATTGCCGGGGCACAAGTTACCCTCGCACAGCGCAAACCGCTGACGCACAGCTACTGGTCACTCATCGTGCATGATGTAAAGCAAGCCGCTAACGTGTGGGGGGCTGTGTTGGCAGCCGGTGCGCCCGCTGGCCTAGCCTGTGCCGGGTCGCTGGCCTACAACATGATCCGCATCGCATCGGGGCAGTCTGCGTTCGGGCGGGAAATTACGGGCGATTACCTGCCGTTGGAAGTTGGTTTGTGGGATGAGGTCAGCTTCACAAAGGGATGTTATACCGGGCAGGAAATCATTGCCCGTATGGAAAGCCGCAGCCGCCTGGCCCGCGTCATGATGACGTTGAGCCTGCCGTCCGAAGTGAAGACACCTGCCCCCCTACTGGCCGATGGCAAGCCGGTTGGCACGGTAACAAGCTGCGTTCAATTACCTGATGGCGCAGTCGTTGGCATTGGCGTTGTCAAAACAGCACTTGCCCAACCGGGTACAGAACTTACGACCGAAAACGGGGAACCGGTGCGCCTTATCGAGCTAGCGGGGGCTGCACCGCCAGCAACTATGCTGGGCCAGGGGGCATAACTTGCAGCGCATCCTGCTGTTGTTTTCGATGGGTGTCATGGGTCAGTCAGCAGCACACACAACAGTCGGCACCGACCTGACTTCTGAAATCGAATGGGGGCAGGCACGCATCATCGAGGGAGTTGCTACCTGGTCCTAAATGTGTTGTCCGCCTCAAACCCGGTGCCCTACCGTCAGCAGCCGCACGCCCACAATCACCTTGATGGTGGCGGCTCATCGAAGAACAATGCCCACCATAGCATCCAGTTTTCAAGCTCTGGGCTGGTGGTTTGTACCTGCACTGACGGAGTGGGCTGTGGGGTCGCTGCTGTCGCACCGGGGACAGCCGGGACAGGCACAACCAGCACCTCACCGTCGCGGATCATCTTCCCCTCGCCGCGTGCCCACTGCTCTACATAGGTATCACTCTGGGAATAGTCCCGTCTTGCAATCAGGGTAGCCTGTTCCTGTTGCAAGGCAGCAACCTCGGTTTGCATCTGAACGTAGGTTTCCACCAGGGGTTGCCCGGCGGCAATGCGTGTGCTGAAGTTAATTGCCAGAATCAGCCCAAAGGCGATAATCATGGCAAAGGTGATTTGCACGCCGGAAAGCTGACCGATGCCAGCGTAGGTGAGGTTGGGGCGCTCTTCCTGGGACATAACTCGGCTTTTGTGACGATCTCGTTCTTATTTTACAGGAGCGAGGCAGCAGCGGCTATGCTTCGCTATGATGTACAACTTGGCTGGCAGTCCGCTGCTGTTTGAGATCATGCCACGACTACACGCGCTGGTGCTGATGGGTGACCGGGCAATGCTCAATCGTCCGCATACGAAATCAGCGGGCAGCAGGCCATTTACAGCCCCCGAAAGCTGCGCCACCGCTGCCCCAGTGAACGCGGTTGGCCCGTCGGCTGCTTTGCGGACCAGACCACCCACTCGCGCACAGGCACCTGATGCATGAGCGCCCGCTGCCGCCACATCTGCGGGAGGATGCGCCGCAGATACCGCGCAAACGCGGCCCCCGCACGCGGCGACAGCAGCAACCGGGCCAGCAGATGCAGGGTAAGGCGCGGCAAATGGCTCGTCCACAGCGCGGTGACCGTCGCGTTTTTGACCGCCACTCCGTAACGATTCGCCAACGACTGCATTTTTAGGTCGCCGCGTGGCTGGCTGCCCCGGTGCCAGGCCACCGCCCCCGGCATATGAACGCAGCGCCACCCAGCCATCTGCCCGCGCCAGTCTACGTCTACATCCTCGTAGTAGAGGAACAGATGCGGGTCAAAGAACGCTACTTCAACGCTAATCGCACGGATGAAAGCACCCCGGTACAAAACGGCGGCTCCCGGCGCGCCGAACACCTCAACCGTTTCGTGTGGCCCGGAACTTACGGGTAAGCGATGGTGCAAATTAAAGGCGTAGCCATCTGCCAGCAGGCCGTGCCCCGTGCTGTAGAGTAGATCGGTGGGGGTGCCGTCGTCGGCGGTCAAGCGCAACTGCCCGATACCCCAGCCTGCGCCGTGCGCGTCCAGCCCCGCCACCAGGTTTGTGATGTAGTCCGGTTCTAAGTGCGCGTCCGGGTTGAGTGCGAGATAGCTGTCGTCGTCGGCCACGTCACACGCCGCGATGATCGCGTTATGGCCGCGCCCGTAGCCGGTGTTCTGCACACTTGCGATGACGGTGACATCCGGCGCGTTATCGCGCAGCCACGCCACCACCCCATCGGACGAGGCGTTATCGAATGCCGTGATTGTGATGTGTGGGTATGTTTGCGCCCGCAGCGCCGTCAAACACGCGGGCAGGTCACTCAGGCTGTTGTACGTCACCACCCCCACATGAACTGTGCCGCTCATCTAAGTGAACCACGCTTGCAGGTCAGCATGGCTAATCTGCCGCCGAGATTGAATCTGGCGGCGTTTGGCAAACATGACGCCGCGCATTTGCCACGCCTCGCGCAGTGCCCGCAGCGATGACCGCTCCAGCAGCAGAATATACACAACGATTTGGGCGTCATAGGCCAGGATGGGCAGTGCATAGCGCCAGAACAGCGCCGTTGGCAGGTTTTTGAGCATCAGTAGGTAGCGGTTCCGCACCGCGATATAGCGCAGGTCGCCCTGCACGCGGCGGCGCTGCCCAGGCCGAAAGTGCCGCACATGATGGGCAACCGCACCCGGCACAACAGCGCTGCGCCAGCCGTAAAGCTGTGCCCGGTAACACACGTCGATGTCTTCTTTGTGCATGAAGAAGTCTTCGTCAAACACCTGCCCACCGCAGGCGATGTCTGCCAGCATGGCCCGCCGATAGAACGCCGCTGCCCCGTCCGGGCCGAAGATGGCGGTGGGGTCGGGGTCGCGCTCACTGGCCGGGGCACCGTCGCTGCGTAGGCCCTGCCGCTGATTGCGCCGCATATACACGCCCAGGCTGTCGATTGCCGTCGGTTCGTCGCGCAGGTCGTCCACGCGCAGCAGGCACCCTGCCACCGACCCCAACCCCGCGTCCGCGTCCAGGGCGGCGGCCAGCGCAGCGATGAACCCCGGCAGCAGCTTGACATCGGGGTTGAGTGTCAGCACGTAGTCGCTTTCGGTCATGGCGATGGCCTGATTGTGCGCGGCGGCGTAGCCGGTGTTGCGCTCGTTGATGTGCAGCGGCACCCCGTATGACTGCACAATCGCGGCGGTGTCATCGGATGAGGCGTTATCCAGCACCAACACAGTGTAGTCACCCGTTTGGGCCAGCAGCGCGTCCAGGCAAGCGGCAATGGTAGCACTGCTGTTATACGTGACGATGTTAACGGCGGTGATGGGCATCAGTAGGCAGTGGCTGTGGGTTGAGTCGATCAACAAGTGATGTGGATTGTACCGCGCCGCGCCCGGTCGTGGTAGCACCAGCCACCAAAGCCTGCTATACTGCCGCCGATTTTTCCGCTTGTGTGTATGGGACCCCATGATGACCCGAACAGGTACCGCCCCCCGCGTGACCAGCGCCCAACTGAGGCGATTGGCACTCTACCTGGCGCTCAGCGCGGTTGTACTGCTCAGTGTTGCCCTGCCGACCTACAAGTTTCAGGGGCGGGGTTACAGTGACGATGAAGCCTGGGTGGTGTTCGGGTCGCTAAACCCACCGGAGCGCATCGTGGCGTTGATGATCCCTGGTGTGAAGCCGCCGTTGTTTCACCTGCTGCTTTCGGGTTGGTTGGGCGCATTTGGCCACACCGAACCGATAGCCCGTTACCTGATGAGCCTGCTGCTGCTGCTGTCGCTGGCCTTCACCTATCAACTTGGACGGGTGCTGTTCAACCGGCTGGCGGGAACGTGGGCGATGCTGCTGCTGGGGCTGACGCCGCTGGTGCAGTTTTACGGCCACCAGACAAATGTATATGGGCTGATGCTGCTGACGACGGCTGGCGGCAGCGCGGCGCTGCTGTTGTGGCTGCGAAGCGGACGCCCGGTGTACACGGTGCTGTATGTGCTGCTAGCGTTGGTGGGGGTGTATACGCACTACTTCGGGACGTATGTGGTGCTGGCGCAGGCGCTGTTTATCCTGATTTTCGTGCGTCCGCGATGGGCGTGGCGGGCGTTCGTGCTGTTCGGCATCGTAGGAGTGGGGTTTGTGCTGGGGTGGGGCCTGATTGTTGTTCATGACCTGTTGGGGCTGAGTGTGGGCGGTGCTTCACAGTTCGTCACTGGCAATTTGTACGACATTGCAGCGTCGCTCTATGGCGATTTTCGGTCGCGGCCTACAGGGGTGCTGACGATTGCCGTGCTGGCCGGGATTGTCACCGCGCTGGCACCGGGCATCCGGGCCGTTTATACGGAGGCACTGCGCTGGGGGCATCACTGGCGCAAGGGGTTTGCCCTGGCGATGATTGGCGGGATCGTGGGGATTGCCTGGGCGCTCAACCTTTACGTCAGCAGCCTGACGGCACGCAATCTGCTGGTGTTGATGCCGTTTTTGGGCGTATTGGGCGGGTATGGGCTGGCAGCGGCCCCACGCCGCTGGCAGTGGATTATACTGCTGGTGCTCATCCCCACTAACCTGACGAGCTTCTGGACGCCGGGGGCGCGTTCCAACTATAACCGGGTGAATACCTTCATGGCCAACGAGTTTCAGGTCGGTGATAGTGTTTTTATTGACATCCCCTACCGTGCCGGGCAGATCGCCACAACTTACTATGTGCGCGAGCGCAATCCTGCCGGGGTCAGCCTGCCCCCCAGCGACATCTACCATGTGCTCAACCCTAGCGAGTACGCTGTCACCGCCCCCCTTTCCCCAAGTCCGCTGGTCAACGTCGCTATGGATGGCTCGCTGGCCACCCGTGATAAGGTTGAAGCCCACATAGAAGAGCGTGAGCGGGTGTGGTATTTCCAGATTGATGTGCAGGCCGCCACACCCGCGATGCACAATACCATCGAGCGCGATTTTGCCGTTGTGCGTACAGAAAGCCTGACCAAAGGCTTTTATGCCACGCTGTGGGAGCGCATCCCGATGGCGAACACGGGTTATGGCTTCGGGGAGGATATTGAGCTGGTGACGTGGCGTTTGGCCAGCCCATACACTGTACAGCCGTGCGAAACGGTTCGCCTGCAAAGCTGGTGGCGCATTCCCGTTGACGAAGACCTGGACGACAATTACAGCCTGGGGATGAAGCTGGTCAAAGACGGCGTGCCCGTCAATGCGGAAGACAACCAACTCACTGATGTACTCACCGGGCAGTGGAACGACGGGCGCACCTACATCGACCGGAGTGCTGTGCGGGTGCCCTGCGATGCCGTGCCCGGTGCCTATGACGTGCTGCTGGTTGTATATGCTCCGAACGCCCCTGCCGAACCGCTGCGCGTCAGTTTGCCCGGCGATGACGGTGCAGACGTAAGCGATTGGGCTTACCT
>DAOTTY010000051.1:0-9443 GCA_034437575.1 Anaerolineae bacterium
CACTGAGGGTGTCGCCTGCTGGCGTGTACACCAGCAGTGATGTATTGCGCCGCTCGTCGCGCACGGTAATCAGGATGCGCTCGTCGTTCATCCACATGGCGCTGGCACCGGGTTCCTCGTGTATGATGCGCGGGTTTTCTCCCGTCACGTCACTGAGGTAGACCTGTGTATCGGGGCGGCTTTGGCCCGGCACGACGACATCCGCATTGACAGACCACAGCAGGCTTGTGTTGGATGGGTTGAGCGTGGGCAGGCGGCCATCCGTGAAAACCGTGTACTCAGTCCCATCCGTGATGCGCCGCACCTTGCTGTGCCCATTGACGAAGGGGACGACTTCAAACGCGCCGTTCGCCGAGATGTGCGGGATAGGGGCGGGCTGCATCAGCGTGTTCGCATCTGAGGTGACGCTGCGCTCAAACACGCTGGCGAGCGCAGCCGGGGGGCCGTCCATCGTGTAGTAGGTGGTTTCGTCAGTGGGGTGCCACTGGGCATTGGCGCAGCAGCCGTCGTCAGTGAGCTGACGCACACGGTAAACCGTGTTGTCCAGCGCTTCGGGTATCTGCCGCGCAAGCACCGGGAACGGCGCAGGTTCCCGTTCGCTGGGCAGCGGATAGGCGCTGCTGTACTGGTTCAAAATCGCCCCCCAAAAAGACACGTCCGGTTGGTCTTCCAGGGTGACCCAGCGGCGCGGGTTGGTTAAATCCTGCTGGAACAGCGGGTACCCATATGGCCCGAACAACGCCAGACTGTGCCAGTTCGCTTCGATGAGCGACACCGGGTTCACGGTACGGCTGTAGTCCAGGCTGCGGACTTCAAAGTGCAGGTGCGGACGCCCGAAGCAGGTGCCGTCCGGGTCGCCAGATTTGGCAATCACGTCACCCTTTTGCACAAATTGACCGGGCATCAACACCGGCGGCTCCAGCAGGTGGCCGTACAGCGTGGTCAGGTTAAGGTCATCATGACGCAGAATCAGGTTGTGCGGGTCGCTGCCAAAGCTCTTTTCGTCCACAAACATCACGGTGCCATCAGCCACTGCGACCAGCGGTGTTCCGCAGGGCATAGCCAGGTCCAGGCCAAAGTGCAGGCCCTGCCCGGCGCGATACCAGCGATCCCCAAAGTTATACGCACCCGTCGTGTTGCCATATGCCTGACCCATCATCCAGGTAGCAGGCCCCGGCTCTCCGGCGGCAGGCATCATCATCGGGCGTTCGGTAATCAAATCCTGTGGGGAAAGCTGCGCGTAGCTGACGCCAGTCACAGCCGTGAGCATCAGGGCTAACAGGAATAACAAGCGGCGCATTGTTTAGTCCTCGTGTAATGGTGTGCAACTGAACTGCTATTTTGCCGGAGAGATGCGTTTGCTCACAGTGACGGCTTGCCTACGGGCGGGATTGGCTGTGCGTTTTGTAGATGTGTAAGCTAAATTGGCTGAGCCGTGGTTACGTCCGGCGCGGGCAACCCGGTCTGCGCCATCACGTCGATAACCCGCACTGGCCCCACACTCACCACCGAGATGCGCCGAGATAAGCGCCAGTGAACCAGCGCACAGGTTTAAGCAAAATCATACAAGCCTTTTCGATGCACAGCGGAACAGCCATTCCAGCGGCTGCCCCACAATAAGCAATTACTCATGGCGCAGCGCGTCAATCGGCTGCATGGCCGCTGCCCGAATGGCCGGGTACACCCCAAACACAACCCCAACAAGGGTACTGATGAACGTCGCCAGCAAAATGCTGAACACGCTCACGGTGATGTTCAACCCGCTAATAGCCAGCGTGGCAATGACAGACAGGCCAACTGCAATCACGGTGCCAATTGCCCCACCGGTGATCGCCATCGTCACGGATTCCACCAGAAACTGCGTCAGAATATCCAGCCGTTGAGCGCCCATCGCCTTCCGCACACCGATTTCCCGCGTGCGTTCGGTCACCGTCACCAGCATGATGTTCATCACGCCGATGCCGCCCACCAGCAGCGAAATCCCGGCAATCGTCGCCAAAAACACCGTCAGCAGCGAGGTGATGGTATCCAGCGTGTCCAAAAACTGATTTTGCGAGAAGACCACAAAATCGTCTTGTTCGTCGGCGTCCAGGTCGTTCACATCGCGCAGTGTCAGGCGCACCTGCTCCACCACGTCATCGACAACGGTGCTGTTACGGGCCTTCACCGTGATTGATGTGACAGGGTACTCGCCGTTAGGCTCACGCTCACCGATAAGCCGCCGCTGAACCGTACTCAATGGCAGCACCACAATGTCGTTGACAGTCGGGTTGGTAAACGAGTCGATTTCACCCCACACACCAATCACCTCGAAGTTAACATCGCCAATGCGGATGATCTCGCCAACGGGGTACTGCCCACCGAAGACCTCCTCGACCACATCCGTGCCAATAACAGCAACGCGGGCGCTTGTCTCCTGGTGATCCCATGTGAGCGGCTCACCAACGCCGATGGTGAAATTGTACGCCTCAACATAGTTGGGCGTGATGCCCACCACCTGCGGCTCATACGCCTCACCGTTGTACTCAACCGGGTCGCCCACAGCGATGTCCGCTGCAACGACAGACGCATCCGGCACATTGGACGGGTTTTGCAGTTCGCGCAGTTGCTCCTCGTTCATAGATGAGAAGATTTCAAAGTCCTCAGCGTTGAGCGTATCGCCCACGGCGTTGTCCGCTCTGCCGAACACAAACACGAGGTCAGAGCCAAAGCTGGAAAACTCGCTCAACACGAAGTCTTCCAGCGCTTGCCCCACAGACATCAACAGCACGACGGATGCCACACCAATCGTAATACCCAGCATCGTCAGCAAAGAGCGCAGTTTGTTGCTGAATAGGGCAGTCGTCGCCATATTCACGTTTTCAAGGATTTTGACCAGCATTGTCGTCGGCTCCCTACTCTGATCGCAGCGCGTCAATAGGCGTCATGCGGGCGGCGCGGCTGGCCGGGAACAGCCCGAAGAACACGCCAATGGCGGTACTCACGCCGGTTGCTAACAGAATGGCATCCGGCGAAATGGTGATTGTGAGCGCTTCGACGGCATTGGTGCCCACAATCGCCACAAGCCAGCCCAGCAGAATACCAATGAGGCCGCCCACCAGCGACAGCAGCACGCTCTCGAATAAAAACTGAATCATGATGTCCAGCGGTTGAGCGCCCAGCGCCTTCCGCAACCCAATCTCGGTGGTGCGCTCAGTCACCGTCACCAGCATAATGTTCATGATGCCGATGCCACCTACCAGCAGCGATACCCCCGCGATAATCCCCAGGAAGGCGGTCAGTGCCCCAGTGATGCCGTCCACAATTTCGAGCTGTTCGCCCATGTTGTTGATGTCGTAGTCGCGCTCGGTGGCCAGTTCAATGCCGTGCGCGTCCCACAGGTAAGCGTCAATTTCGCGCTCAGCGGAGTAAGTCGTTTCCTCTGAAGTGGCCTGCACATACAGGGCAGATACCTCATAGCCGCCGCGTGTGTAGGCGTTGCCAAAGCGCGTTTGCGCCACTGACAGCGGAATCAGAACGGCACCGTTGTCGTTGTTCATCGGCTCGTCGCGGTCTTCCATTACGCCGATGACCGTGAACGTCTGGTCATTCACGCGGATGATGTTGCCGGTTGGGTCGTAGTTCAGGTCGTCGTACAGTTCTTCCAGCACGTCCGGCCCGATGACCGCTACCCGTTCGGTGTCATCAACGTGCTGTGCGGTGATGAAGCTGCCGTACTGCAACTCCCAGTTACGCACGTCCGCATAGTTGGACGACACTCCACGCACCGACGTTTGCATATCTTCACCTTCTGCCGCCACAAAACCGATCAGGTTATACTGCGCGGCAATCTGCTGGATGCTGGGGGCGATAGTCGGATCAGATAAGGTTTCAACGTCGCCGGTAGACAGCTTGTCGATGCGGTTGCGGGTGTCAGCTTCTGGTTCCTGGTTGGTGACAATCAGCATGTTAGCACCCAGCGAGTTGAACTCGTCCCGGACGAACTGTTCCACGCCCCGGCCCAAACTGACGAGGCTAATCACGGCACCCACACCAATCATAATGCCCAGCGTCGTCAGCCCGGCACGGGTGCGGTTGTTCAAGATCGAAGTGACGGCAATACGTAGCCCTTCGACATAGGTTGACATAGTCTTGTTCCTGTTAAAGTCATCAAACCAGCGGTATTAAGACCGCTGTGCGGGTCGTACTCTTATTATACGTTTATTGGGTTAGAAACGTTACAGCGAGTGAGGTCGCTGCCGTCCGTTGTAACGGGGAATTTACAGTGGAACGTGGAGCCGCGCCCGGCCCCACGTTGAAAGTGGGAGTTAGTTCAGCTTTTCAACTTCAATGTTTACTTCACCGATGTTGTCGATGGGGGAGCGGTCGTTAATGGTGAATTGCAAGCAGCCGCTCGTGTTCACAGTGATAATGTTTTGTGTGGCGCAGTTGCACGGCTGCCAGTTGCCGTTCTCGCCTACTCGGTAAAGCAACGCCGCATGGGGTAAATTAGTGTAGCCCGGCAGGTTATAAGAGTCGCGCACGAATTCGTTGTCCCACATGGTATTCAGCGGGCCGTTGGCATTGGCCTGCCCTACAAACTGACCGACCGTATACACCCCGTCGCCCGTCAGCGCGACCTGCTCGCCCGCCTGCACACACACCCGGCTTTCTGTGATGGGGTTCTCGCTGGCGCTGTGGGTGAGCAGGTCGGCGGCGGGGTCAAGCTCTGGCGCGGGGGGCACGTACACTACCTCACATGCCTGATTCGGATTGCTGCACAGTTCACCCATTGAGTCAGCGCCGCGCTGCACATCCAACGGGAACACCCGCTGCGTGTTGGGGTTTGCCCACACAATATCCGCCAAACTGACCGGGCGCGTCACGAAGCCACTGGCCCCCACCTCAAGGCACGCTGTTGATGGGATGCCCTCGCCGTCTACGCTCAAATAAAAGCAAGACGGTGCTTCTACCCGGTCCATCCGCCCAAAGGTGGTTTCCAGGCGCAGGCGTTGGTTCGTCTCTGGCACGTAAATCTGGATGCCTTCCAGCGACACCGGATTGGCAACCTGGTCTTGCTCAACGATGACCGTCAGGCTTTGAGCATCGTAGATGATGGTGAGTTGAACCGGGTCGCCAAACTCGCTAACGTCAACGTCAACCGGGGTCAGGGCAATCGCCGTCTGCGTTGCAGACCGAACGACGGCTTCAAACGTAAGCTGGCCGGAATTCGGCGTTGCGTCCGTTTGGGCGTAGCTGGCGGTTTGCAGCAGCATTAGGCCAAGGGCGGCGGTGAGCAGCAGCACACCATTGGCGATCAAAAACACCTTACGAGAATTTGGCATAGCTTCCCCTCTGCATAGATACATTTATAGCAATGTACACATTACCAGTAGTGTCATTACAACATGGGAACTATACCCAAGGCGCTTGCTGTATGCCAACCAGATTTAAACGCCTGCCAGGTTGTTACCACTCACGCCAGCCATCGGTGTAATAGCGGTGCAGCACGGGGTTATTCAGCGTGTTGATTTGGGTTTCTACGCGGGCGGTATCGGCATCAAAGACGGTTGCCGCTTGCAATAACTCATCCGTCAGCCAGCGCAGTTCAATGTCGTCGTCCAGGCGCAGGGGCGGTGTTTGCACCGGGGCCGCCAGCACAAAGCCCCATTCGCCAAACGACGGGACGTGTGTTTTTAGGGGGACGGTTTCAAAGCCGCTGGCTTCTATCGTGTTGACAATCGTCCAGTAGGCATCGCGCACAAAGTAGGGGGAGGTGGCCTGCGTTACGAACACGCCATCGGGGGTCATGCGGTTGTGCAGCAGCCGGTAAAACGGCAGGCTGTACAACTTGGCGAGGGTTTCGTTGTTGGGGTCGGGCAGGTCGATAATCACGGCGGTGTACAGGTCGGTGCTGTTTTCTACATATTTGTACGCATCCTGATTGATGACCTCCACACGCGGGTCGTCCAACGCCCCCTCATTGACCTGCTGCATCATGGCGTTAGAGCGGGCAAACTCGGTTATTTCGGGGTCCAGGTCCACAACGGTGATCCGTTCCACATCGTCGTACTTGAGCAATTCCCGCGCTACCAGTCCGTCCCCGCCGCCCAAAACCAGCACATGCTCATGATGCCGTGCCGCTGCCATCAACGGATGCACCAGCATTTCGTGATAGCGGTACTCATCGCGGCTGCTGAACTGCAAATTGCCTTCCAAAAACAGCCGGATGTCGTCGCCGCGCCCGCGTGTAAGCACAATCCGCTGGTAACTGGTTTGTTCACGGAACACGATAGCGTCTTCATAGATGCGGCGCTCTAAGATGTTGACCATGTTTGTGCTGAATACCGACCCGGCCAGCATGATCGCGCCAATCAGCACACATCCGGCCCACAGGCTGCGAACCCACGCCGCAGGCAAACGATGGGCGAACAGGCCCAGCACGAGTGAGGCCGCCACTACATTGAACAGGCCCATGAGGAAGGCGGTTTGCGTCACGCCCAGGATAGGCAGCAGCAAAATGGGGAAGGCCAACGACGCCAGCAGCGAGCCGAGGTAATCAATACTCAGGATGTCTGCAAGGGCGCGGCCCAGGTGTGCCCGGTGCGCCACGATGCGCGTCAGCAGCGGGATTTCCAGGCCCACACAGATGCCCACCGACGCAATCACGGCAATCATGGCGGTGTAGTAAAACTGTGATGTGGTGCTAAACACAGTGTATAGCAAGAACGCGCTTAGCCCGCCAAACAGCCCCGTCAACAGTTCCACAACGATGAAGTAGCGCAGTTCATTCGCTTTAATGGCCCGCGATAGCAGCGACCCGATGCCCATCGCAAACAGGAAGAAGCCAATCGTGAACGAGAACTGGGTCACACTGTCGCCAAGTAAATAGCTGGAAAGGGTGGCAATCACCAGTTCATACGTCAGCGCACAGATGGCGATAATCAGCACAGACGTAAGCAGGGTAGCCCGCTCACGGGGGGTGATGCTGGCCTGCTCGTGATCTGCGGTGGTGTCGTATTCAGTTGTGTCAAAGGTGAGGTGATCGGCCATCGCTTACTCTGGCTGCGGTGCAGTTGCATACAGGGCGAGGCCACCGCCGCCCACGACCATTATGTACAGCACCAGCCACACACCGCCAAATGTTGTGGTTATGCAGCAGGCCAATGCAGAAAATCCCAGGCAGATGCCCGCTACCATCCGCTGCGTTTTGCCGCGCTCCACGCGCCGCTGCGTTTTTTCAAACCACTCTTGATTGGCAGTGGCCTGGGCGACGGCACTCATGGGGATGGCCTTGCCGGTGTAAAGCTCCATTTCGTCTTCTGTCGCCTGGATGCTGTAGCGTTTGCCGTGTTTGGCACCTTCAGCCACTTTCAGGCTTTCGTTTTCTTTAGCCCGCCATGTCAGCTCACCCGCCGCGCCCAGGATGCGAGCCGGGTAACGCTCCCGAATCCAGATTTTGTCGCCGTTGAGTTCCAGCACTTTGTCGCTGTCCATGTTGAACGGCTGCCGGAAGCGCTCTTTGGTGTAGATCGAAAAGCCGCGCTCGTCGTGGGCCAGCCACAACAGCCGCCCGTCATCAGCACCCAGCAACCACTCGTTCCACTCCCAGGTGTCTTCATCGTCCCAGCCAGCATAGGCCACACGCCCCAAAATCATGTATTCGGTGTCGTCATGCTTAAACGTAGACCCCAGTTCAATGGGCACAGGCGATGTCTTCAGCTTGCCCGATTCACCGATGACGCTGGGGGCGTCACTGCCGACGGCGACATAACTGCTGCAATTGGGGCACACCAGCGTTTGTGCGCCGGGGCTGTACTGCGACAGGCCCCTGCCGCAGTTGGGGCAGTTCAGTTGTTTGAGTGCCGCTGCCACCGGAGTTACTTCCCGCCGCCGCTAGGACCACCACCAATGATAAACAGGCCGCGTGTGCTGCCCGCTCGTGCCGATGTGGACTCTGCCGGGGAGACGCCATAGCCGCGATAGCTGGCAAAGCCTGCCCCGAACAGGCTGCTGCTCAAGATGATGACGGTGATAACTGCAATAACAACTCGACCCACGATTCACTCTCCATAGGGTGACGAACGATCAACATGCCGCCTATTTTACATTAGGTGCGCCCATATAGAACAATACCGCGAAGAGGCCCGCCACCACTGCATAGCCAATGAACCACTGGGCCACCCAGATATTACGGCGCACAGTCATCTCAACCGCCAAATCCTGGCTGACGGTACTCTGGTCAATCTGGATTTTGATCTGGTGTTCACCAGCAGAGAGGGGCACGAACATGTTGCTGCCACTGTACGACGATTCGTCGTAATAGCCTTCATCATAGCCCGTCTCTCGCCAGAACGAGCGTGTAAACAAATAGGACTCGAACCCGTCCGGCGCGATCATGCTTACGTCTACATCGGCAAACGTGTCTTCTGGCAAATTGCCGGATGTTAGGCGCATGTTCACAACCGCGGGCCTACCGGGGTTGTTAAAGTTCACATCCACGAACTGGGCGGTTTCGCGCAGCGGGACGGTGGTGCGCTGCACTTCTTCACCGACGATGGCAACCATCAGCGAAAATACACAGGATGTTAGCGCAAACAAGATGCACAGCCCGGCAATCAGGCTCATACTGCCTGCGCGGGCCATGCGCTGCTTCACGTCTTTTAGCCACTTTTCGTCATTAGATGCCGCCGCCAGCTCTGACTCGTTGATAGGCTTGCCGGTGTAAACCTCGATTTCTTCGTTGGTTTGCTGGATGCTGTAGCGCAAGCCATAGGCGGCCCCTTCGGCCACATGCAGGCGTTCGTTTTCTTGCGCTCGCCAGGTCAGTTCGCCTTCGGCCCCGATGATGCGGGCGGGGTAGTTTTCTTTGATAGGGTGGTCGCGGTCATTCAGCTTGATGGTGCGCGAGGTTTTCGCGTCGAATGGCTCGCGGAAGCGCTCTTTGGTGTACAGCGAAAAGCCCTTCTCGTCATAAGAGAGCCACAACAAGCGGCCATCATCAGCACCCAGCAGCCACTCGTCCCATTCCCATTTGTCCTCATCGTCCCAGCCCCGGTAGCGCACCCGCCCCATAATCAGATATTCGGTGCCCTTCAGCGTGATTGTGGTGCCGATCCTGACGGGTTTTTGGGGCGCGGGCAGGCGGCGCGATTTACCAGTGATTTCGGGGTCGCCAGCACCGACAGCCACCATACTGCCGCAGTTAGGGCAGATGAGCGTTTGGGCACCGGGGGTGTACTGGCTGAGGCCCGTGCCGCAGTCAGGGCACCGTAACTCCTTGAGGGCGGGCTTTTTCCGCGTAGCGGATTTCATCGCGGGTATCGTCCTTGCAGCAATCCTAGTTGATCTTAATGTCGTGGTGTTCCAGGTCTTCGCCGACGGAAAGCTCGATTTCGTCCTGCCAGTAGTTCACACTGACCAGGCCGCCGTCTGCACTGCCAGATGCATACCCAAATTCACCC
>DAOTTY010000052.1:0-13711 GCA_034437575.1 Anaerolineae bacterium
GTACGGCATAGACGGCACGCCTGAAGAAATCACCCGGCAGATTGGCGAGCGCTCCCCCGCGCAGACGATTATCACGTCGCTGTCACGGGATGGTATCGTCGCGTGGGATCGAGAACAGTTTTACCACCAGCCCACTCACCAGATTGACGTGCTGGACCGCATCGGCGCGGGGGATGCGATGGTGGCCGGGGTGCTGCACGGTTGGCTGCAAGGTGATTTGGCGAAAGGGCTGCGCTACGGTGCCCTGACGGCGGCGCTGGCCCTCACCCACTACGGTGATGCGGTCATCACCGATGCTGACCAACTTGAAACCCTGTTGGGCGCGGCCCACACAGACATTGTGCGTTAGCCAGCCTGACCCCGCCCCCGGTTATGGCCGCCTATATCCTTGCCATGATGGGGCCTATGGCCCGAACAGGCTGTTTGGCGAACACTACCCCGCCACCCAAATCGCAGCCGCCGTGAAGTGCAGCGCACTCCCGCCCAGCACGAACAAATGCCAAATTTCGTGGTAGCCGAAGTGCGGGTGAAAGTTCGGGCGGCGTACCGCAAAGATGATAGCCCCCAGCGTGTACACCACCCCACCCGCTACAATCATCCACATCGCATCAACATAGTCCGAGCGGAAGAGCGCCGGGGCACCGACGATGGCAATCCAGCCCATACCCACATAAAACAGCGTGGAAATGTGCCCGTACATGTTAAAGCCTAACTTGAGGATGACCCCCACCAGCGCCACAATCCACACGGTAACCAGCAAGCCCCAGCGCCAGCCCCCTTCCAGAAAGGTGTACGTGAACGGCGTGTAAGACCCGGCAATGAGCAGGTAAATCGCTGCGTGGTCAAGCTGATTGAGGCGGTGCAGCACCGTTTCGCTGCCGTTCCAGAAGTGCATGACACTGCTGGCTGTATACAGCAGCACCATACTCGTCCCGAACACGGCCAGGGTAACGACCCGCCCCGGATACTCGCGGGCCATCCACATTAGCCAGATCATACCAATCAGCGCCAGCAGCGCACCGACGCCGTGCGTCAGGCTGTTCACTGGCTCTCGAAAAGACGACATGAGGCGGGCAAATGGGTTCACAGGGGGCGCGTTACGCTCAAACATGGCTACTCCTCAGTTGGTTGCAAATTATAATCATCAGGGTTTTGGATGTGCCGTCCAATAGCACGGCATTAGCGTAATCTACCGATAATCCTTACATGAGTTTGCCACAGTGTAGGTGTAAATGGCAAATGTCGGTTAAACTACAGGTGCGAATTGACTTAGCATTTCAAAGTGAGGACACTATGACGAACGCATCCGTCAAAACTCTGGCCCTTGTGGCCCTGCTGGCCGCTTTCATCGTGACGCCAGCAGCGGCACAGGGTGACTGTGGCACCGAGTATATCGTACAGCCTGGCGACAACCTGACGCGCATTGCAGCGGTCTGTGACACGACCGTTGAGGCACTGCGCGACGCCAACCCCGGCGTTGTCAGCCTCATCCGGCGCGGCGACGTGCTGGCCATCCCCACAGGGGCCGCCGCTGGCCCGGTGATTGCCATCACCCCCGTGACGGGCACCAGCGGCACCCAGTTAACCGTGCTGGCGAACGGCTTCCCGGCCAGCAGCCCGGCCCAACTGACCCTGCGAGCAGCGGATGGCACGGCGCTGCTGCCCGCGCAAATCACCACTGATGCCGATGGCGCGGTTAACCTGAACGTTACGGTTCCCAACGTCACGCCGGGCACCGAACTGGCCGTCGTGATTACGGCAGGTGATGTGTCGGCAACGTCTAACCCGTTCTTTGTCGGCGGCACCCCGCCCCAGGTTAGCGTAACGGGGGGCGGTCAGGGTGGCGGCGCTGCTGTGGCTACAGGCGGCGCAACTGCCACAACAAACACAGCAGCCCTGGGCACCGGCGGCGCAACGACGACAACCGTCACCGCGCTGACGGGCTTCCCGGCGATTCCGTCGCCGGTTGGCGTGAACGCTGAAGGTGTGGTATTCAACGCGGTGAATGTGTACATGGTGCAGCCGCCCGGTGGCACAGGGACCGGTGTGGTCAGCATTTGTGACAGCCAGATTGTGCCTGTTCAGATTGGTGTCACGCCAACCGTCGCCCCACTGACCGCAGGCATTCAGGCCCTCCTGGATTTCACAGCAGCCGATTTTGGGCTGGCTAATCTGAATAATCCGATGGCGGCGACCAATCTGGCGATTGATGAGATTTTGATTGTCAATGGCGAGGCGGTGATTACCCTGACGGGTACACTGACTAGCGGCGGCACCTGCGCCGATACCATCTTGCGCGGGCAAATGGAAGCAACGGCGCTACAGTACGCTACGGTTGATACCGTGGCCATCTTTGTGAACGGCATCCCCATTCAGGACGTGTTGCAGTAGGGTAGGTGCGGGGTGGGCGTGCTGCTCACCCCCATCATCATGACAGATAAATTTGTTCTTCCGCGCAAAATCAAACTAACGGCACACGGCCACAGCAACGTCTTTAGTAAAGGCGGCACCGAGCGCGACGTTCACGTCTTGATGAAAATTTTTATCTGGGCGCTGTATTTGCCCCAATATCCTGACCTGACCGTTGAAGTGCGTGTGGGTGACCGTTACAAGCCCGATGTGGTATCCGTTGATGAAGTGGCAGGCATCAAAGACGCCAACGGACGCTTCCGGTTTTGGGGCGAGAGTGGCCGCGTGGGCGAAGACAAAATCGAATCCCTTGTTAAGCGCTTTCCAGAAACGCACATTGTCATCGCCAAGTGGGAAAAGAACCTGGTGCCGCTAGAAAAGATGGTACGCGCTGCCGTTACCAATCAGCGCACCGCCCCCATTGACCTGCTGCGCTTTCAGGACGGCGACGCCGAGCGCTTCATAGGCGGCGCGGGCACTGTTACGCTCACCCACGCCGACCTATCGGCCTGGGTGCGAATTGAACCGAACGCTTAGCTTGCTGCGGGCACCAGCCACATGTGGTCGTAGGGGGCCAGTTCGATTTGGCCCTTAATAGCCACAACAGTGTTCTTGGCCAGGTTCATCGCCTGCCCCGGCACCCGCCAGAACGACGTGATAGCCCCCAACATCACCCGCTGCGGCTGCTCACTGAAGTTAAACAGGCACAGCACCGCACCATTGCGGACGAACCCCAACACATGCTCGTTGCCCGTCTCGATAAACAGGGTATCGGTGTCGCCAAACGCAGGGGTGGCCTTGCGCGTGTCAATCATGTGCTTTAGCCGTGTGAAAATCACCCCACTGACGGCCATCGTATCATGACGATAGATGGCGCGTTCCCACTTGAAGCGTGAGCGATGCACCCAGCGGTGATCGTTGGCTTTGAGCGGGTCATCGCGGTAGCTGTAGTCGTTGAGCATGGCAATTTCATCCCCGATGTACAGCAGCGGAATGCCGCCCGCCGCCAGAATAACGCTGTGAATCATCAGAAAGCGCTCAATCGCGTCCGTCAGCATCATGGCGTCGTTGCGTTCCAGCGCCACTTCAATGCCTGCCAGCGATGCCGCCGTGCCGGTGATTCGCATGTCCTCGTTGATGGGGTTATAGCCAAAGCCCAGGCCCTTGGCAAAACTGCCGGAAAAACGCCCCGTGTAAAACCGGTTGAGGAACTGACGGTGGTTAAACGCATTGATGTGAAAGTGCGCCAGGTCGCCGTCGGCCATGCCCCAGCCGATGTCGTCATGCACGCGCACATAGTTCACCCACGCGCAGTCCGGGGGCAGCCGGTAGCGGTGCTGCATTGCATAGGTCAGCACATTGGCACGGCGGGTCGCCAGCCCATCCCACAGCATCGCCATCAGCGTGGGGTTGTACGAAATGGGGCACTCCTCATAGGCAATGTAGCTGGCCACGTCATTCGGGTGGACGATAGCCTCACTCTTGAACAGCATCCCCGGCGCGGCTATCTGCACCAGGCTGTTGAGGGCCTGAATAATCATATGCGCTTCGGGCAGGTTCTCGCTGGGCGTGCCCAACTTCTTCCACACGAACGCGACCGCATCCAACCGCAAAAAGTCCACGCCCACGTTAGCAAGGAACAGCATTTCGCCCATCATGGCTGTCAGCACTTCCGGGTTGGCGTAGTTCAAATCCCACTGGAAGTCGTAGAACGTCGTCCACACCCAGCCGCGCACAGCCGCATTCCAGGTGAAGCTGCCCGGCGCTTGATCCGGGAAGATTTCGCGCAGGGTAGCCTGATACTGGTCGGGCATACGCCTATCTGGGAAGATGAGGTAGTAGTCGCGGTAGCGCTCATCGCCGTTACAGGCGGCCAGTGCCCACTCATGCTCATTGGAGGTGTGGTTGAAGATGAAATCCAACACGAGGTAAATGCCTGCGTCCCGCAGGTCGGCTGCCAGCGCCCGTAAGTCGTCCATTGTGCCGAGGGCGGGGTTGGTTTCGCGGTAGCTGCTCACCGCATACCCCCCGTCGGAGTTCGTGACAGGTGTGCGAAACAGCGGCATCAGGTGCAGGTAGGTGATGCCAAGCTCTTGCAAATACGGGATTTTCTCGCGCAGGCCGTCGAAGTTCTCTGCAAACAGATCGACGTACAACGTGGCCCCCACCATCGTTTCGCTTTGATACCAGCTTCGGTCGGCTTCGCGCTGCTGGTCGCTGGCCTTCATCTCCGCCGGGCGGCGCAGGTAGTATTCCGCAGCCGTGAACAGCATTTGCTCCAGGTGATAGAAGAAGTCGTAGCGGTCGCCGTACAGGTGCATCAGATGCCCGAACATCTTCGGGAACTGCTCCCGGATGCGCCTGGCAAACACAGCGCGTTCGTCGTCATCTTTAATGATCTGTTCCAGCCGGGGGAGCAGGCGGGCCAGGGTCAGTTGTTCTTGTCTATGAAGCCAGTCACCGTCTCGTTGCGGGTACATGGTGTGTCTTTCCAGTTTGTAAGGTTATCTTGTCCCCCTCAAATTTGACACAGCCTGCCGTTCTTCGCAAATGGATCGGGACATGTACAATTGCGGTTAAGATCACGCAATCACAGGAGCGATCCCCCTTGAATTTTTTCCGCCCCCCAAATCAAACGGACTTATCCAAACACGATGCGCTGCCCGTTATATACGAAATTGCATATACAGGCATTGACTTTTTGGCCGGGTTGTTATTTGTGATTGGCAGCCTGCTCTTCTTCCGTGAAGACACGACGATTGTTGGTGTTTGGTTTTACCTGATCGGCAGCATCGGATTTACTGTTCGGCCAGCAATTCACCTGTGGCGAATACGCAAAACACCCCACCAAGCGGGCCACTATGACACGTAGCCGTTGGGGTGGCTGGAGTGCCACTGCCACGCGGTTGTGATGATGTTGTCCAGGCTGCTGTGTTTGGGTTCCCAGTCCAGTTCATCGCGGATGGCGGTGCTATCGGCAACCAGAATCGGTAAGTCACCGGGGCGGCGCTCACCAATGTCATACGGAATGGGCTTGCCCGTAACCTGCTGCGCGGTTTCAATCACCTGCTTGATGGAGTAGCCAGTGCCGGTGCCCATGTTGTAGCGGCGGCTGTGGCCGTCTTTAATGGCCTCAATCGCCAGGATATGCGCGGACGCCAGGTCCAGCACATGGATGTAGTCGCGGACGGCGGTGCCGTCGGGGGTGGCATAATCGCTGCCAAAAAGGGTCATCTTTTCACGCTGGCCCAGCGCCACTTGCAGCACAATCGGGATAAGGTGCGTTTCCGGGTTGTGCGCCTCCCCGATGATGCCGTCGGGGTGCGCTCCGGCGGCGTTGAAGTAACGCAGCGCACAGTATTTCATCCCGTAAATTTCATCCATCCAGTGCAGGTAGCGCTCGATCATCGCCTTGCTCTCACCATACGGACTGCCGGGGGCCACGCGCTCTTCCGGCACGATGGGCATGGTTTCTGGCTCACCGAACAGCGCCGCCGTTGACGAAAACACAAAGCGCCGCACATCGTTTGCCACAGCGGCTTCCATCACGTTGGACGCGGCCACGAGGTTATCGCGCAGGTACAGCCAGGGCTTCTGCATACTTTCGCCCACCTGAATGTGTGAGGCGAAGTGAATCACGCCGTCAAACGGGTGGTCAGCAAACACGCGCTTGATGTCTGTTGGGGTGAGCAAATCGCCCTGTACGAGCGTGGCCTGTGGGTGAACGGCTTCACGGTGCCCAGCAGACAGGTTATCGAATACGACAACATCGTAGCCGCGCTCAATCAGATGATAGACGGTGTGGCTGCCCACATAGCCAGCGCCGCCTGTGACAAGAATGGTCATTGGGGTTACTCGCTTTCGCCTGGAAGGTGCGATTTAATCAAGCAGATACGGTAGCAGGGAAGTTCCACCCCTGCAACTGAATCTCCGTTCACAACTCGCTCATGATGCGTTGCTACACTCCACACCTATAAGTGAAGGAAGGCACATATGAGCGAGAAAAGCGTAATCATCGTTGGTGCGGGCATGGCCGGGTTAATTGCGGCCAACAGGCTGCAAGATGCAGGCTGGGACGTAACGTTACTGGACAAAGGGCGCGGCGTGGGCGGGCGCATGTCCACGCGGCGTTTTGGCGGTGCGTCGTTCGATCACGGGGCGCAGTTCTTCACTGTGCGTGATGGGCGCTTCCAGCAGTATGTCGATGCGTGGATGGGGTCGGGTACGGTAGTGGAGTGGGCGCAGGGCTTCCCGAACGCCCAGGGTGAGTCGTCTAGCGGCCAGCATCCGCGTTACCGGGGCGCATCAGGCATGACAAGCGCCCCCAAAGCGTTAGCTGAGCGCGTCAACAATCTGCGTACCAGCACCGAAGTCCAGCAGATTGACCTGCAAGACGGCGTATGGACGCTGCAAGCCGAGGACAAAGGCACCAACGCCGTCAGCACGTATACGGCGGACGCGCTGCTGATGACCCCACCCGCCGAGCAAACCCTGCGCCTGATGCGCTCTGGCAATGTGACGCTGCCCCAACCTGTCACAGACGCGCTGGCAGCCATCGACTTTAACCCTAGCTTCGCTGTCATGGCGCTGCTGGACCGCCCCAGTGCGATGCCTGAACCGGGCGGCATGTTTATGCCCGGTGAGCCGATTCGCTGGATAGCGGATAACCAGCTTAAAGGTATTTCGGAAGCGCCCGCTGTGACGATTCACTCTGGGCCAGAATTCACCCGTGCCCACTACGACGATGACCGCGATGCAGTTGCTAAGCTGCTCATCGAGGCAGCGCGGCCCCAACTGGGTGACGCTCAGGTTGTGGACTATCAGGTGCAGCGGTGGAAGTACAGCCAGCCTACCGCCATGCACCCTGACAAGATGCTGTTCACTGCCCAACCGGCCCCGGTCGCCTTTGCGGGGGATGCCTTTGATGGCGCACGGGTCGAAGGGGCCGCCGTTAGCGGGATGGCGGCGGCTGACCGCCTGTTGGCCGCGTTTGGCGCGAGTTAAGTTAGCGAACATGACACAATCTGTGGTCAAATAGGCTCACGGGGGACTAAAAAGCCGTGCAACTTGAGGATTTCCGCAAACAAATGAATTCGATTGTCCTGCTCAATCTCGCTGCAACGCTGCTCATGGTAGGGATTATCTGGTTTGTGCAGGTGGTTCACTACCCGCTTTACACCCGCATCAGTGTGGATTCCTTCCCGCGCTACGAAGTGGATCACATCCAACTGGTGACGCTGGTTGTGGGGCCAACCATGCTCATCGAAGCCGGAACAGCCCTGCTGATGCTCGTCAGCCCACCGCCGCAGGTGCCGCTGTGGGTGCTGCTGTTCGGATTGGCACTTGTGGGGGTTGTGTGGGCCACAACAGTGTTTATCCACGTACCGCAGCACAATGCCCTCTCCAATCGCTTTGATGAAACCGTACACAGCGCCATGATAATGACCAACTGGATACGAACGGTTGCGTGGAGTGTGCGCGGTGTGTTGATGTTGTGGGTTGTGAGCCGGATGCTAGGCTAGGCGGTTTAGCGTGGGTTGATGCGGCGCGGGTGATACTTGATTTCCATGTCGATAATCTGCTGTGACGGAATCGGCAGCGGTTGCAGGTCGTAGCCACTGTACAACTCTTGCATAGTGAACAGCCGCAGTTCACTCACCAGTATCAAAGGCCGCCCCGTGTTGCCTTCCGTCAACTGCTCAACATAAGTTAACCAGTCATCCGTCGGGAAGAAGTACAGGTTTACAATTTCCAGGTCGGGGCGCTTGCTCTCCATAAGCTGGACGTAGCGCATGGTGGTTGTATCTGTCCAGTTGCCAAACACGATAGCATCCGGCGGCATGGCTTCAACCAACGTGCGGGCACGGTCTTTCACAAACGTCGTGTCGCTGGCGTCTACAATCGGGAAGTTGTACACCAGCATTACGGCGGGCAGCGCAAGCACAATCAGCAGCCGCACGGCCCACACGTTGGCCGCCGCAAACCATTGCAGCCCATAGGCGATGGGCACCGCGACAAGCCACAGGGGTGCCCCCAGCATCGTATCCCTATCAGACGCACCATACGTGCTGAAGAAGGCTGTATACGGCAAAAACAGCGCAAACCAGACCGCCAGCAGTCCCCACCCCTGGCGGCGCATCGCCCACCAGCCTACCGCCGCCAGCACCAGCCCCACGCCCAAAAAGTTCCGCACAAAGACGGAACCGACATCGCGCAGTTGGCCAACCGACGGAATAACCCCCTCAGCAAAAAAGAGCGAATCGAACTGGCGACCACTCAGCAGCCACCACAGGCCGTAGGGTGTGGTGAGGTCAACCGCGTCGAAGGTGCCATCTGCGCTGTACAGGCCCGCCACGTTGTACGCGGGCTGGGCCGCATACCGCACCGGGAAGTACACCAACGATGCGCCAAACACGGCGATTCCCAGCAGGGCGGCGGCAGCGCTCCGTTGGAATGGGACACGCATCAGCACGAATGCCAGGGCCAACCCCGGCGCGAAAAACACTGACGACGGATTCATGGCAACAGCAAGGCCAAATAAGCCGCCCACCAGCAAAATCGAGCGCCAGCGCTTTTCCGGTTGTGTGTGTAGATGAACCAGCCCCCACCCACACGCGGCCAGCGCAGCAAGCTGCGGGGTGTACACCTCAGCCGCGACAGCGTTACTCCAGATGTAGAACGACCAGATGACCGTTAACGCCGCCCCCAGCGCAACAAGACGGTTATCGAGCAGGCGCTTGAGCATCAGGTAGGTGAAGGCGGCTGCAACTGCGAGCGACACCGTAGAGAGCAAATTCACCCGGTAGCCAACATCGCCGACAGGCAGGTAGGTAAACAGGTGGGCCAGCGCCACATACAGCGCGTAACCCGGCGCATGGACGATGCCCAGCGTAGAAGCGGCAAGGGCGTATTCGGTGCTGTCTACCAGATAGTAGATTGTGGGTGCGGTGGTTTGCAGTGTAATGACCAGAACAGCCGCGAAGACTGCGGCAGCGTCAAACTGGGTGAGTGTTTTCGTCAATGGGGCGGGGGGAGTTGGATGAGAGAGATGAGGTGCCGCGCTGGCACCCCACCGGAGGTCGATTCCAGTGAATCGAAAACGAGAGCTTAGCGAGCCTGCGGGCAGTCAGCCAGGTCAACCCAGGCACCCTGGCCACCACCGATGTTGAACAGCACGGAACCGAAGTCGCTGCTGTAACCGGCGGACGGCGCTTCACCAGCGAACGTGAACGGCAGGATGTTGCCACCAACACAGTCACGCAGCGGGCAGCCAGAAATCTGACGACGAGTGCCATCACCACCAACAGCAGCTGCACAAGCATTACCTAGGCTGTCGCCAGCGCCAATGATTATCGGAGACGGGTTATCGTCCTCGTCATCGTTATCGTCATACTGGAAAGCGTCAGCAATGTTCAGGCTGCTGTACGGGCTTGCCACGAAAGCAAAAGCGAAGACGAACGCAACTGCGATAGCTGCAAGGAAAAAAGTACGATTGTTCATGTGTCACCTCATTTGGGTATAGAACCACATATACGGTATTGGATGATTATTCACCCAAGCAACAGTATATAGGCATTTGGGCATTCCGACAAATGAGAAAATAGCCTTTGGGATTACAATAAAGTTATAATTTGTGTTGCGGTGCATCAATGACCCGCCGCAGCCACAATTCCAATATGAGCAGCGCCCATATGCGCTGGCCGTGATCTGCCATGCCGCTGTGATGCTCGGCCAACAGGGCCTCAATTGCCTGTGGCCGAAAGATACCCCGCTGCTGCGTGCGGGTGTCCATCAGCACATTGCGGACGTGGCTGTGCATGTGACCGCGCAGCCAGGCCGCCACCGGCATCCCGAACCCACGCTTGATGCGCTTCACGTTTTCCGCTGGCAGCCGGTCGGCAAAGGCACGACGCAGCGCGTACTTTTGCACACCGCCACGCAGCCGCATATTAACGGGCAAAGCGTGCCCCAGTGCCAGCACCTCACTATCCAGGAACGGTGCCCGCGTTTCAAGTGAGGTCGCCATGGCCATGCGGTCTGCTTTCACCAGCAGGTCATCTTGCAAATACGTCACAAAATCCGTGTACAGCGTCCGGTCCAGGTGATGTTCTGCCGGGGCGGCGTCATAATGCGCGGCGAGGTGCTGCGGTGTGGTTTGCGTCGTGATGCAATCCAGCCAATCGGGTGTCACAAGGTCGCGCTTTTGTGCTTCCGTGAAGAACGACCCCCATGCCATAACACTTGCTTTGGGCGTGGTCGATGACGCCTGCGCCAGCCGCTTGACCCCCGCAACCGCGTTCCGGTCAGTGGGGATGTTGCTGCGTTCAGGTAGGCGGGCCGCCAGCGCTGGAATGAGTTGCAAGCGCAGTGGTGCGGGCAGCAGCCGGTAGTAACGCAGCAGGCGATCTAATGTGTAGCGGGTGTAGCCTGCGAATGCCTCATCGCCGCCGTCGCCGGTGAGCGCAACCGTGACGTGCTGGCGCGTCAGGCGGGCCAGCAGCAGCGTAGCCATCAGGGAGGTATCGGCAAGGGGCTGGTCGGAATATCGCACCACGTCGGGCAGCGTGGCAGTTACGTCTGTGCTGGACACGATGAATTCGTGGTGATCGGTGTTAAAGCGCTGTGCAATGCGACGAGCGTGGTCGGTTTCGCTGTATTCGGCCACGTCAAAGCCAATGGAAAACGACTTCACCCGGCCCGAAGCAAACTGCGTCATCAGCGCCGTTACAATAGACGAGTCCACGCCACCGCTCAGGTACGCGCCGATGGGTACGTCGCTGACCATGTGCCGCTCCACTGCCGCCGTGACCGTCTGCCGGGTGAGTGCAATCCACTCGTCATGGGTACATTGCGGCTTGGGGGTGTAGGTGGGCTGCCAGTAGCGCTCAATCGTCAGCTTTCCGCTTTGCCAGATGGCATAATGCCCCGCTGGCAGTTGATACACATCTTGCAAGATGGTTTGCGGCCCCGGCACATATTGCAGCGACAGGTAGTGGTAAATCGCGCTGGGGTTTACCTGCCTGGGCACTAACGCGGATGCCAGCAGCGCCCCGATTTCCGATGCAAAAACAAGCGTGCCATCGGCGCGGTGATGGTAAAACAGCGGCTTCTGCCCGGCCCGATCACGGGCCAGCAGCACGCGATTTTGCGGGCCATCCCACAGCGCAAGCGCGAACATGCCGTTAAGCTGTTGGAAAGCCTCAACGCCGTGCTGTTCGTACAGATGAACAATAGCTTCGGTATCGGTTTGAGTGCGGAAGGTGTGGCCCTGCGCGGTGAGTTGGCGGCGCAAACCCTGGAAGTTGTACACCTCACCGTTGTACACAATCGCAATGTCGCCCGTTTCGTTATAGATGGGCTGCTGGCCGGTGGTCAGGTCGATAATCTTGAGGCGGCGCATCCCCAGCGCGACGTGAGGCTGCCACACAAAACCGTCTTCGTCTGGGCCGCGATGTACCATCGCAGCGCACATCTGCTGGACGGGGGCGCGGTCGATGGGGGTTTGTGTGCTCAAAATGCCGCAAATGCCACACATAGGCCCTCCCGGTCTACACTGCAAGATGAAGCGCGGATTGTATCACGGTTGTGGGCTTAGGGAAGTTGCTGGCTGGTTTAAACAGGACTCTCATATTTGTGCGTTAAAATTACACGTTATGACCCAATGCAAGCGATGTGTGATGGGTTTAACGGCTTGTCTGTTCGCAGCATCGAATTGTATAGGATACACTTACCAATCAGGCTGAAAGCTGAAGGCTTAACCGTGCAACTGGAGCAAGTTGACTTGACGATGTTACAAACTACCCTGAGTGAGGCGTTTGAAGCTGAGTATGGAAAGGTGCCAACGGTGACGGTACGGGCACCTGGGCGTGTGAACCTCATCGGCGGCCACACAGATTACAACGGCGGCTATGTGTTGCAACTGAATATTAATCGCTACACCATGATTGCGTTGTCCCCGCGTGAGGACGGTCAGGTCAATCTGCAATCGCTGGTCGCCAACGAAAAGGTGATGCTCAACCTTAATGCCATCCAGGCAGAGCGCACCCCCACCTGGCAGGCCATCGTCAAGGCGATGGCCCAGGCCCTGCTAGACGACGGCCACAATTTATCCGGCTTTGATGGTGTTATCAGCAGCGACCTGCCGCCGGGGGCTGGCCTGGGCGAAGACGCCGCGTTGGCGCTGGCCGTTACCCACGCCTTTTGCAGCGCATCTGGCATCCCCTTCGACCCGATCCCAATGGCAAGGCTGGCCCGTGAGGCCCTGCGCGGCTGGGGTGACCTGTACGCTGGCCTGGCTGACATGCTCAGCGTGGCCGCCAGCAAGCCCGGTGAAGCCCTGCTGGTCGATGTGCAGAGCGGCCAGGTCGAACACATCCCCTTCCCAAAAACGGCGCGGGTGATTCTGGTCGATGTGGAGTCTCGAGTGAAGCGTGAGGAGCTAGCTACACTCGTCCGCACCCGCCGGGGCGAAGCGGAAACGGCTGCCAATGCCTACCGGGTGGGCCACCTGCGTGACCTGAGTATGAGCCGCTTTGAAAAAGATGCGGAAGACCTGGATACAAACATCTTCAACCGGGCGCGGCACTTCCTGATGGAAAATGGCCGCGTCATCCTGGCGGCAGAGATGCTGCGCAGCAACGCTGTGGCCACAGTGGGCCGCCTGATGAACGACAGCCACACCAGCCTGCGCGATAACTACAACATCCACTCCGATGTGGTGGAATCGCTCGTGAGTTGTGTGCTGGGCCTGCCAAACGTCCTGGGCGCACGCGGCAACAGCTACAGCCTCAACGGGACGGTGGTCATCCTCGTGGCAGACATCTCTGCCGATACCGTGCAAAAGCTCGTCGGCATTCGCTGCAAAAACGAAATCGGCCAGGATATCGACGCGCAGATTGTGCAGCCCGTCGGTGGCGTTGGGGTGGTGTGATACACTACCGCACCCAGGACTTTTGCAAAGTTGCATGGCTGGTCATTGGGCGCTGCCCAAACCCGTCACTTTTTGAAAAAAGTGAACAAAAACTTGCCTTTTCGGGTAACGACTCAGCTTGCCCCCACCCCGGCGCTAAAGCGCAACCCCTTCCCTCATTTTGGGGGTAAGGGGCTAGGGGATGGGGGGATTCAGCCGAGTACCTGAGTCATTGCCTTTTCGGGCGCTTTGCGTCCCCGCGATGTAAAACTTGACTTTGCGATAGCCCCAGGGTGGTAATGACTCAGGTACTCCGTTTCAATACTCCCAGCGGTTTTTGCCCTCACCCTGAATCCTTCTCCCTGTCTCCATGAGTAGGTGCCGGTTGTAAAA
>DAOTTY010000053.1:0-20137 GCA_034437575.1 Anaerolineae bacterium
CCCCTCTCCCACAAGGGGCGAGGGGACTTTCAAAGACCCTGGTGGACCCTGTGCTTGCTCCCTTTCTCCCCACTGTGGGAGAAAGGGCTGGGGATAGAGGGGTAAAATAAATGACTAGCAATCAAGGTAAGCATAGATATTCCAATTGCACAGGATCGTTATGACCCTCTCTTATAGTTCTCGTACCCTGCTCATCGGCGCATTGGCCCTGCTACTTAGCAGCACGGGCTTCAGTGTGTTGGCCCAGGTGCCTAATGCAGACACCTGCCCCACAACCGTGCGCCGTGTGTTCACCCAACTCGACGAAGTATGCAGCGACCTGGGCCGCAATCAGGCGTGTTATGTGGCTGACGAGGTGACGGCGTCCTTTTACGATGGCATGAACGTTGGCACCTTTACCCAACCTGCCGATAAGGTGCAGGTCGCGGCCCTGCGTGACCTGACCCTATCGCCCTATGACCCCCAAACCGAGGCACTGGGCGCGGTGGTCATGCGCTTGCAAGCCAACCTACCCAACACGTTGCCCGGCCAGGGCGTGATTTTTGTGACCGTGGGCGGTGTTTCCCTGCAAAACCGCGTTAACCCCGCTGCGACGGTGCTTTTGGACGACCCGATTGATGCGACGGTGAACACCCTGGCCAATGTTCGCAGCGGCCCCGGCACCAACTTCAATGTGCTGGCTGCGGTTGAGCGGGGCGGGATGATTGGGGTGGATGCCCGCAACGAGGCCGGAAGCTGGCTGCGCGGTTTGTATGACGACAGGCCAGTGTGGATTTTCGCCTCGTTGGTGAACTTCCCTGGCGATATAAACGCGCTGCCAGTGCTAACCGACCAGAGCTATGGGGCGATGCAGGCGTTTGTTATGCGCGGCGGCCTGGGTGCAGCAGAATGTGAAGACGCGCCCGATGCGCTGCTGGTGCAAACGCCGCAGCAGGTTCAGGTGACGCTCAACATCAATGGTTTGGATGTGCGGGTGGGGTCTACGGTGTTGTTTGATACACCTGACGATCAGCTTCGCATCAGTGTGCTGGATGGCAGTGCGCGTATTGTGACCAATGGGCTTGTGGTGCGGGCTGGCAATCGGATTACCGGGCCGCTGGCCGACGACGATCTCATCGCAGATGAAACCGACTTCAACCTGGGGGCGATTGACTCCATTGATGAAGACGAGTGGTCGCAATACGATGAGTGGGACGACATTGAATCGACGGTGTTGAACTACCCCCTCGACTTCGATGAAGATGCCTTCTTTGAGGACGAAGCCCCGGCTAACCTGCCGCAGAACGAGGTGCCCGTGCCCAATAACTTCAGCGGCGGCAGTGATGACGGCGGCGGCAGTGATGACAGCGGCGGCAGTGATGACGGCGGCGGCAGTGATGACAGCGGCGGCAGTGATGACGGCGGCGGCAGTGATGACGGCGGCGACGACGACGACGACGGCGACGACGACGATGATGGCGACGGCGGCGACGACGATGACGACTAATCTTTAGTCCAACGGGCGGCACCTGGCCGCCCCTACCAAGACGCTTGTAACAAATCTTTACGGGCTGCGGCGATAGGCTGTGCTAAAGTCTATAAAACTGTAGCCGCTGCAACACCTAGAGGACGACCATGCACAAAACACGCTTGCATGTGCTGTACACGCTAACGCTGCTGGCCCTGCTGACGGGCACCCGCCTGACTACTTTCGCCCAACTCCCCGGCAATGACACCTGCCCTGCTGGCGTGCGCGAGGCGTTCGCCCAGCTAGACGCGGTATGCAGCACGCTGCAACGCAACGAAGCCTGCTATGTATCTAACAATATTATTGCCGCGTTTTACGAGGATGTGGACGAAAACACCTTCTCCGCCCCGTCCGATACCGTCAGCTTGGAGCAAATCCGCCAGCTAACCACCTCCCCCTATGACCCGGAAACGGGCGCGTGGGGCGTGGCAGTGATGCGCGTGCAGGCGAATTTGCCCAACACGCTGCCAGGGCAGGGCGTGGTGTTCGTGATGGTCGGGGATGTTTCGCTGGAGAACGCGGTTGCCCCTAATGAGGCCGTCGCGCTAACAGACGCCATCCCTGCCACGGCCAGCAGCCGTGTGAATGCCCGCAGCGGCCCCGGCACGACCTTTAATGTGGTGAAAGTAGTCGAAGCAGGCGAGGCGATTGGCATTGATGCGCGTAACGAGGCGGGTGACTGGCTGCGCGGCGTGCTAAATGACAGCATTGTGTGGGTTTTTGCCGGGGGGGTGGCCTTCCCTGGGGATGCAGCCGCGCTGCCCATCGTGGGTGCTGGCAGCTACGGCGCGATGCAAGCCTTTACTATGTCTACGGGCATTGGCAACGCCGAGTGCGAAGACGCGCCCAACTCGCTGCTGGTGCAGGCCCCCCGGCAAATCGAAGTCACGCTGAATGTAAACGGCCTGGACGTGACGGTGGGGTCTACGGTGGTGTTTGACACGCCCGGTAATGAAAACTTGCGCGTGAGCGTGCTGGACGGCAGCGCGACCATGCCAACTGGTGTCATCGTCCCGGCGGGTGCGTCTATGCAGGGGCCGCTGGACGAAAACGGTATGATCGAGGATGTGGACGACTTTGAGATCGTTGAGCGCATGGGCGAAGAGCAGTGGGAGGCGTTCGACGAGTGGGACGACATCGAATCGGAGGTGTTGAACTACGAGCTTGAGTTCGATGAAGAGGAATTCTTCGACGCCTACGACGGCTATACCGATGCGTATGATGAATACAGCGACGACGACCTGTACGATGACGACAGCTATGATGGCTATGACGACAGCTATGATGGCTATGACGACGGCTACGATGGCTATGACGACAGCTACGATGGCTATGACGACAGCTATGATGGCTATGACGACGGCTACGATGGCTATGACGACGGCTATACGGATGGCTATGACGACAGCTACGATGGCTATGACGACGGCTATGCGGATGGCTATGACGACAGCTATGATGGCTATGACGACGGCTATGATGGCTATGACGGCGGCGATTATGACGGCGGCGGCGGCGATTATGACGATGGCGGCGACGATTATGACGATGGCGGCGGCGACGACGATTACTAGGCCAGTCAGGCATTCGTCACAAGCGATTGAGCCTGGAGGGGGTGAGGGCGAGGGCGTTATGCCCACATACACCCGGTGCCTGAGCAGTTACCTTTTCGGACGCAAAGCGTCCGAAAAGGTGGGTTCAAAGGGTGCCAACCCTTTGCAGGGATGCGGGGCCGCTGTCCCCGCGATGTGAGACATTGACTTTGCAATAGCCCTACTTGAAAAACACCCGTGCCTGCCATCATGGGCGAAATATGATAGGATGAGCTACACATGAGCAATGTAATCACACAGACGGAATCCTCATCCTATGACAGAAATTGCAATCGCTGCCTTCTACAAATTCGTTTCTCTCCCTGATTATGACGTGATGCGTGCCCCCCTGTTGGACTTTTGCAAGCGCCGCAAGGTTCGCGGGTCGGTTTTGCTGGCGGCGGAGGGCATCAATGGGACGGTTGCCGGGGCACAGGCCGACGTTGACGCGGTGCTGGCCTACATACGCCGCGACCCGCGCCTGACCGACCTGGAACACAAAACATCCTATGCGCCCTATTGCCCCTTCCGCCGGATGAAAGTGCGCCTGAAGCGGGAAATCGTCAGTATGCAGCACCCCCAGGCCGACCCGACCCAACGGGTGGGCACCTACGTTGATCCTGCTGCCTGGAATGCGTTAATCCAGCGGGACGATGTGATTTTGATTGATACGCGCAATGACTATGAATACAACCTGGGCACCTTCAAAGGGGCAGCGAACCCGGCCACCGCCAGCTTTCACGAGTTCCCGGCCTACGTGGAAAGCAACTTAGACCCCACCCGGCATAAGCGTGTCGCCATGTTTTGTACGGGCGGCATTCGCTGCGAAAAAGCCACCGCCTACATGCTGGCGCAGGGGTTTGAGGAGGTGTATCACTTGAAGGGGGGCATCCTGAAGTATTTGGAGGCTGTGCCGCAGGAACAGTCTTTGTGGCAGGGGGAGTGCTACGTGTTTGATGAGCGCGTGACGGTCAACCACGACTTGAAGCCAGGGTTGGCCGCACAAGCAGCCACCGATAAGGTTAAGCCAGAGGCCGCCAACGCCCGCTAGGACGAGGCCATCGGCCAGCTATCAATAAAGCTGAGCGCTTCATCAAGTGTTTTGACCACACGCTTATGGGTGGCGTGGGGGGTCATGGCGGCTGTAATCCGCAGCATATGCTCTTGATAGTAGTTGCTGGCAATCAGCGCCATCGGGATGTGTTCAAGATCGAGGGTGCGGTGGGCGGTGTAACTGGTTTGCAAAATGGTGCGCGTGTTAGACGCATCAAACTTACTTACTGCCGTGAAATCAAAAATGCCGCCGCGAATGTTGTCCAGGGTATCGGCAACTTCCTGGTGCAGCCATTGGTAGTAGCGGCGGGCACACTCGCCGTTGAGGGCACCTTCATACGTCACCCGGATGAGCTGCCGCTGCGGGTCAATATAAGCCTTCACGTTGGTGTGGTTAAGTGCTGGAATGTTTGCGAACATCATCTGACCTGTTTGGATAGCTATGCGTTATGGAAAGTCCACCATTAAGTGTTCCATGAATGATGATAGTATAGGTGGGCATGGCGAACAGCGCAATGAGCAGGCAAGGATTTTACAAAATTGACAAACCTGTATCCACTACCCCTGACCCCCAGTTTGCATCCGAAAGTGTGGGGGGGGCGTCGTTTGGGCACCCATCTGCACAAAGCCCTGCCGGATGGCGTTCCCTACGGTGAAAGCTGGGAACTGCACGACACGGCGACTATCGCGGCGGGGGCGTTGGCCGGGCGCACCCTGGCCCATGTGCTGGCGGAATATGGCACAGCGCTGGTGGGTGCTGGCAACGACCCGGCGGCGGGCTTCCCGTTGTTGGCTAAGTTTTTAGATGCAACTGCCTGGTTGAGCGTGCAGGTGCATCCTAACGATGAGCAGGCCGCCGCGCTGGAAGGCGAACCACGCGGCAAAACCGAGGCGTGGATTGTGCTGGCGGCAGAACCAGGGGCCAAACTGGTGTGTGGGCTGCGCCCTGGCACCCCCCCAACGGCGATGGCCCAGGCTATCGAAAACGGCACGCTGGAGGCGTACCTGGTGTTTGAGCCGGTGCAAACGGGCGATGTGCTGCTGCTGGAAGCCAACACCGTCCATGCGATTGGGCCGGGGCTGTTGGTGTACGAAATTCAGCAGGCCAGCGACACGACCTACCGCCTGTATGACTGGAACCGTGTGGGCCTGGACGGTAAGCCGCGTGACCTGCACATCGACAAGGGCGTTAGCGTGAGCAACCTGTCAGCGGTGCCGCAAACCTCACAGCCCTGGGCCACCCCCGGCGATGTCATCACGCTGGTGGAGCGGCAGCCTTACTTTCGCACCGATTTACATCGCTTGCACGGGGACACGCGCTCTGTGGTCACGCACGGGCGCTTCCATGCGCTGACGTGCCTGCAAGGGGCAGGGCAGGTGCAGGCGGGTGATGACACGGTGGCGCTGCCCCTGGGGCAAACGGTACTCATCCCGGCGTGCCTTGACGGCTACACGCTGAGCGGCCAGGGGGAAGTTGTTTGCAGTTACCAGCCCGGCCAGGGATAGCAATGGGGGGCATCCAGGCTGTTTTGTACTTGTACCACGCAGCAGGGCTTTTGCAAAGTTGCATGGCAGATCATTGGGCAGCGTCCCCGCGCTGTGAAACCTTGACTTTGCAATAGCCCTATATACCACGCAGGTGCATCCTACCAAAAATGACGCTTTGCGTTATGATTCGCGGCGACTTTTCGCTTTGGGGGCTAACATGCACCGCCCCCTGCATAATCAAGGTAGGGAGACACCCCAATTATGAAACACATCATCGCCATTGGCCTGCTGCTGCTGTTGATGCCGACAGTTATACCCGCCCAGGCACAGGGTAACACCATCCTGGATGTGCCGCGCAACGACCCGGAACTGGTGGATAGACTCACTATCGTGCTGGACGCCATCGAGGCGGCTGGGCTTGAAAGCACGCTCCGCAGCGGCGAATACACCCTGTTTGCCCCCACCAACGGGGCCTTTGAAACCGTGCTGCGGGCCGAAGACATCGAACTGGGTGAACTGCTGGCCGACACCGAGCGCCTGACTGACATCCTGCGCTACCATGTGGTGCCGGGGCGCGTCACCTATGCGGACCTGGAAGACCGCGCCGGGCTGCGTAATGATGCCATCACCGCGATTCGCATGTTGGACGGCAACGTGCTGGAAATGCAGATCAATGCCAACACCGATTTCGTCTCGCTGAACCGAGGGCAGGCCACCATCACCCTTGCCGACGTTAGCGCCAGCAACGGTGTGATTCATGTGGTCAACAACCTCATGGCCCCCATCCCCGTCAGTGAAGCCGCCCAGCAAGCCCTGGCCGTCACCGGCGACCTCACGTCAGAGGGGGTGGCCGACCCCGACGCCACCGAAGAAGTTGACGCGCAAGGCACCCCGGTAGCCCCCGTCGCGGCGTTGGCCCCGGTGGTAGATGTGGCCGACCTGGAAGAGGGCACCCTTGCGGAACTGGTGCCGCAGATTGACGACCTCTCCACGTTGACAGCGGCAGTCGAAGCCGCCGCCCTGGAAGACCTGCTGGCTGACCCCAACGACGACGAGGAAGAGGATGACATCGGCTTTACGCTGTTTGCCCCCACCAACGACGCCTTTGACAGCCTGCTGGGTGGCATTGAAGCCGTCACCGACGTGCGGTACACCGAAACTGACCTGCTGGAAAGCGCCGTTTTGGAAGATATTCTGCTGTATCACCTGTCTGAGGGCGTGGTAATGGCGGCGGACTTCCCTGAACTAACGCGCCCGCTAGAATCGCTGGTGGTGGGCGGGGGCATCTTCACCAATGTGAGCGGTGAGGGGGTGGTGCAGCTTAACGGCTTCGTCAGCGTGATTCAGGCCGACATCGAGGCCACCAACGGCGTGATGCACATCATTGATGAGGTGCTGCTGCCGGAATCGGCATTGGAAGCCTTTGGCTTTTAGGGCTTTTAGAGAAGTGCCGTAACGACGGGTTCGACCACAGACCAGCGCGGATGCCCCCTGATGCTTGCTACATCACTCGTTACCGAGCCGGTTCGGATAGGCAACCGGCCTTCGGTATCGTTGATTGGTGGCAACTGCTCAGGCACCGGGTGCCGCTGTTTAAGCCCCTCTCCCAGGGCCACAGGCCCGTTGGGGAGAGGGCTGAGTCGTTACGATTTGTGGCAACCCAACCGCCCGAACTTGGCACCAGGCACGAAGCACGCCCTTTTACCCCCCGTAGAAGGTCACGGGCTGCTGGGTGCAGCTTGTATCGAGGTCCTGGGCCGGGTTGAGCAAGAAGTCGGTCATCAGGCGCATCCCGCAGGCGTCTACGCTGACGCCGTGCCCGCCATAGCTAAACAGCAAAAAGGCGCTGTTGCTCAGGCCCGCCTGGGCACTCATCGACCATGTTACAGAGGTGATCGGGTCGAAGGCCCCGGCCATCACCAGGGCGGGCGTAGCGCTGATGACGCGCTCGGTTTCGCTAAAGCTGCGTGTGCGAACGCGCCACACCTGGCACCGGTAGCGCGATGCTTCCGCATTGAAGACGACATAGCGCTGAAGTGATGGCGGCACAATGAAGGCGTCGTTGCTCATCACATCGTTGACGTTGCTAAACGGGTATTCTTCCGCGCAGTCGATAGCAAAGTTAACGCCCTCAGCGATGGTGATGTCGCCTACCTCGTCCATATATGCCTGCACTTCAGCGGTGCCGCGCACGCCTTCCACATAGTCGTAATTGCCCGTCTCCAGGTACTCACGGGGCACCTGCCCGTTAATCAAATCGAACCCGAAGGCCAGTTCATCCGGCTGGGTGGCCACATCCAGCACATAAATCCCGAAGGGCAGCGTGCCGATGGCTTCTGTGCGATAGAGGCCCAAAAACAGCCCGTTGGCAATGTCATCGCCGGTGAGCTGCATCCTGCCGTAGAAGGGATGGTCAATGAGGGCGGGTTGGGCGTTGTAGCGGTCTACCACGCGATAGAACCGCTGCTCAAGGTCTGGGTAGGCGGCACGGCACACCGGGTCGCTGCCACAGGCGCGGAACAGATTGCGGAAGCTGCTCACGCGGTTGTAGATGAGGTCGGCCAGCTTGTCGGCTTCGGGGGGCAGCACACTATCCAGCACGACGGCCCGTACCGTATCGGGATAGTCGCGCATAATCGTGAGCGCCAGGCGCGTCCCGTAAGAAATGCCGTACAGGTTCACCTGCTCATAACCCAATACCCGGCGCAGGTCGTTAAAGTCCTGGGCACTGGCCACACTGTGATAGTCGTTCATGTCGATGCCGAGGTCATCGCGTAGGCGGCGGTAACACGCCTCCACCGGGCTTTTGTAAACGCCAGCATAGCCGGTTTCGACTTCGGGGCAGTTGAGGCTGGGTTTGGAAAAGCCTGTGCCGCGCTGGTCATACAGGATGAGGTCGTGGTTCTGGCGCACATCATGATCCAGCCAGGCGTCGATTTCTAGCAGGGCGCTGCCCCCCGGCCCACCCGCCAGATAAAACACCGGTTCTGGCACGGGTTGGCCTTGAGCGGGCAGCACAGCCACCGTGATTTGCACTTTGTCATCATCCGGGAACCAGCGGTCTTCTGGCACGATCATGGTGCCACAGGTGATGCCCTCTTCTGGGACGGGGTAGGGGCACGGCGTCGGAAAATAGACGGGGGTGTAGTCGGGCATATCCTGGGCGTGGGCGGGCCTGATGGTGAGCCAGCCGAGGGCGAGCAGCACAGCAAGATGTGTAGATTTTGGCATGGGTGGTTTCTCATGACCTGATGGGCGTTTATGTTGCCTGCATTAAGGTGCGGACGGCGGCTATGGTTTGCTGGGCACGCTCCGGGGTAATCCAGTAGTGGGTAACCAGCCGAAAGCGGCGCTGATAGCCGGGGTAGGGCCGCATATGAATGCGGTGTTCGTCCCACAGGCGCTGGATGAAGGTGTGGGGTTGCAGGTTGGCGTCTTCGCGCAGCGTGAAGAACACAAAATTGGTTTTCACCCGGTCGCGTTCCACATCCAGGCCAGGGATGAGACTGAGGCCGTCGGCCAGCAGGCAGGCGGTTTGGTGGTCTTCGTGCAGGCGGGCAGGCATCTCGCGCAGCGCCACCCGCCCGGCAGCAGCCAGCACCCCCGCCTGCCGCATCCCGCCGCCTAACATCTTGCGGGCACGGTGGGCCTCTGCAATGAACGCCTTATCGCCCACCAGCACACTGCCCGCCGGAGCGCACAGCCCTTTACTAAGGCAAAAGGTGACGCTGTGAGCATGTTCGGTCAGGTCAGCGACGGGGGTCTTCAGGGCCACCTCCGCATTAAAAATGCGGGCACCGTCGATGTGCAGCGTCAGGTTTTTTTCCTGGGCGATGGCCGCCACTGCGTCGATGTGGGCTTTGGGGACGGGCATCCCACCGCGCCCGCCGTGCGTGTTCTCCATCGCAATCAGGCGCGTGCGCGGGAAGTGGGGGTTATCCCCGCGCACGCCGTGGCGCACATCGTCCAGGTTGAAGGTGCCATCGGCGTTCACGGGGATGGTGTGGGGCATAATCCCGGCGAGGGCAGCCATGCCCCCGGCTTCGTACTTAATGGTGTGGGCCACATCCCCCACGATGATTTCGTCACCCCGGCGGCAGTGGGCCAGCAGCGCGGCCAGGTTGCCCTGGGTGCCGCTGGTGACGAACAGCCCGGCTTCCTTGCCGAAGCGCTCGGCGGCTTCGGCCTGGAGCGCGTTCACGTTGGGGTCTTCCCCGTAAACGTCGTCGCCTAGCTCGGCGTTGTGCATGGCCTCCCGCATGGCGGGCGTGGGGTGGCTAACGGTGTCGCTTCTGAGGTCGATATAATCCATGTGGGGATGGCTTTCTATTGCTGGTGGCTATTGCGGGCATTATGCCTGTAGGGGTGGGGTGCTGTCAGGCCCAAAAGCGAACCTTCCACTGCCCAGCCCAAGCCAGCAGGGTTAAAATGGGCTAAAGGTTCATGATATTGGCTAAAGTATATGTTCTTATCGGTTACACGCTTAATAGGGGCGATTGCGGGGGCCGTGTGGCTGCTGCTGTTGAGTGCGCCGCTGGCCCATGCCGCCGGGTGCCGCCTGCCGCTGCGCGACCAGTGGGGGCCGTGCAGGGCGGCGGTGTTGTGGGCCGCGCCCCCCACGCCCCCACTGTTCATCCAGTCGCACAGCCGGGTGCTGCGCCTGCACGATGACTACCCATACCTGTTCATTGTGGATACCTACAACACCTGGGAACCGGCCCGCAAGTCGGTGTCGGCATCTGTGACGGAAACGCTGGCCGTGCGTGTGAACGGGCGGCGCGTGCCCGCCGAGCAGGTTGCCATTACGCCGAATCAGGTGGTGAGCCTGATGCGCCAGGACGCCGCGGGCCACACGTACTCACACGGCGGGGACATCACGGTGGCGCTGCACCTGCCCGGCCTCAAGCCGGATATTTACGCCATCGACGTGGCGTTCGAGACGAACGCGGGCACCCCGCTGATGTTTACCTGGGCGGTGTGCGTCCCGTATGATGGGCACTGCTCCCCCAATGACCTGCAAGGCCAACCATGACGGCTATCACCGTGAACCACATTCGCAAAGCCTTCTCACAAAACCCGGACGGCGTGACAGGTGACCGGGTGCCTGTGCTGGACGACATCAATTTCAAAATTAACGACGGCGAGGTATTGGCGCTGCTTGGCCCCAGCGGGTGCGGCAAAACCACGCTGCTGAAGATCATCGCCGGGCTAATCCAGCCGGACGACGGCCAAATCCTGTACGACAACGTGCCGCTCAATGAGGTGCCCAAACCAGAGCGCGGCATCGGCATGGTGTTCCAGGAGGGCGCGTTGATTCCGCATTGGCAGGCGGGCGAGAGTGTGGGCTTCTTCTTGCGGCTGCGCCGCCGCCAGCATGAGGTGCCCCAGCGTGTGCAGCAGATCAGCAAAATTACGGGCATCGGCCTGGATGCGCTGATGGAGCGCCGCCCGAATCAGCTTTCTGGCGGGGAAAAGCAGCGCATTTCGATTGCGCGGGCGCTTACCCGTGACCTGCAAGTGTTGCTAATGGACGAGCCGTTCGCCAACATTGACGCCAAGATGCGCTCCCAGGCGCGGGTGGAACTGTCGCGGCTGCTGCACGCCTTCCCTGTAACGGCAGTTTACGTCACGCACGACCAGATCGAAGCGGTGGCCCTATCGCGGCGGGTGGCGGTGATGAACGCGGGCCGCATCGAGCAGTTGGGCACCTACCAGCAGTTGTACAACAACCCGGTTAACCTGTTTGTGGCCACGTTCATGGGCACCCAGGCGATTAACCTGTTTCACGGCTTTGCGATAGGGGGGCGCTGGCGCGGTGACAGCTTCGCCGGCTTCCCCATCCGGCGAGACATAGAAGAAGGCACGCGCATTGTGGCCGGTGCCCGCCCGGAACACATCCGGTTGGCAGAGGCGACAGACGACGGGCGAATCGCGGTGGCGGTGGTGGAGGCTGTGACGCCCTACTTTGCAGAGCGCCACCAACTGCTGACGGTGGTTGGCAACGGTGAGCGCTGGACGATGCAGGTGCCGCCCGATGCCCCGATGCGCGTGAAAGATACGGTTCACTGCACGGTAGACCCGGAACACTTGCTGTTCTTCGATCAGCAGTCCGGGGTGCGGATTGGGTAGGGGCCGATTGATGAATCGGCCCACTCAACCACAGGCCACCACACGGGGCGGCCCCTCCCTTCGCCTGTTTCGTGAAAGCAATGTCAGGATTTACAAACTATGATTAACGAGTGGATAAAGCCACAATGAGGTGCTATATTCACGCTAGATGATGACTACAGCATAGCCTTAAAATTAAGTATTAAAGCCTTGGCTTGATTGACCTCGTGTTTTAATCAATGGTATAGTGAAACTATCGGGGTTTAAATGTGGAACGTGACCTGGGAAGAGAGACAAGTGAACAGCGCTATGAACCCTGACCCATCACAACGGAACAAAATTATAGGTGAACTGGCTGGCCTGTCCCCGGATGAACTGCGGGAACGGTTGGCTACCCTTTACCTGGAAAACCGGGCGCTCAAACGCCAGATCACGTCTCAGATGCCAGCCCCCGCGCCCCCTACGCTGACGGATGCCGTCGTTTACAAGGCCAACCTGATTGACCAGATGACGGAGGCCGTGATTTCAACGGATACCGACTTCAACATCCTCACCTGGAACCCGGCTGCCGAGATCATCTACGGTTGGCAGGCATCTGAGGTGCTTGGCAAATCAATGCACCAGTTTTTGCCGACGGAATACACGGATGCCACCACCGACGAAGAGGCCACCGCCTTCCTGATGAAGCATGGCTACTGGGTGGGAGAAGTGATTCACCCACACAAAGATGGCACGCCGGTGCATATTTTTAACTCCACGCGGGTGCTGCACGACGACAACGGGGGCATCAGCGGTATTGTGGGCGTCAACCTGGACATTACCGCCATCCGGCGCACCGAAACCGACCTGCAACAACAGGGGGCACTGCTCCAGCAGATTACCGAAAACATGGGGGAAGCGCTGTGGGTGCGCGATGCCCACACGCACGAACTCATCTACGCGAACACGGTTTATCACAAGCTGTGGAGCCTTAACCCGGCAGATACAAATGACACCGAAGCGATTTTCGCCCGCATCCACCCGGACGACCGCGCCGCGGTGCGCGAGCGGGTGCAGGCCATGCACGACCATCGGCAAACGCTGTCGGTGTTGCAATACCGTATGTTGCCAGACGGCGACGACGGCGACCTGCGTTGGGTGGAGTCGCAGGCGTTTTACATCCAGGATGAGCAAGGCAACGTCACGCGCTATGGCTCGCGGCTGACGGACATCACCGAGCGCAAACGGGCCGAGCGGCAGCTTCATGATTATGAGCGGCGGATGCAATTGATTGTGGCCAACTTGCCCGTCATGCTGTATACCGTGGACGCCAACCGCATCGTCACGTTTATGGACGGCAAGGGGCTGGGCGTGCTGGGTATGGCTCCGGGTGAGTTTGTGGGCCGTTCTATTGATGAAATGGCCACCGCCATGCCAGACGCGCTGGCGTCGTTCAACAAAGCGTATGACGGGCACGGCCCCACCAGTGCCATCATTGAGGTGGGGGATGTGCAGTTGATGACGTATCATATGCCCTACTTCGACGCACAGGGCAACTTCAGCGGCGTCATTGGCCTGTCGCAAGATGTGACGCAGCACCAGATGGCGCACCTCAACCTGGAAGCCGCCCTTGAGCGTCAGTCCGAACTGCGCGACATCCGCTCGCGCTTTGTGGCCGTCACCTCGCACGAGTTCCGCAACCCGTTGGCCAGCATTCAATCCTCGCTAGGGATTTTGCAACTCATTGACCAGGGCGACGAGGCCGCCCCGCGCCAGCGCCATTACAACCAGATGGCCGAGGGCTTGCAAACCCTCAGTCAACTGATGGACGATGTGTTGATGTACAGCGAGGCCGAGGTGGGCGCGTGGCAGTTCCAGCCGCGTATAGTGGATGGGCTGGCCTTGTGCGAGGAAATTGTGGCTGATGTGACAAAAACGCTGGGGGCAGCACACCCATTACACTTCGTCAGTGATGGCCTGTGCGCCGACGCCTACATTGACCCGGCCCTGTTCCGTAAGATGCTGCTCAACCTGCTTTCCAATGCCATTAAATACTCGCCGGGGGGTGGCCCCATTTTGTGCCGGGTTCACTGTAATGCGGGCTGCCTGGAAGTTGCGGTTAAAGACAGCGGCATCGGCATCCCCATGGACGAGGTGCCGCGTTTATTCGAGGCGTTCCACCGGGCCAAAAACGTTGGCAATCTGCCGGGGACGGGATTGGGCCTTTCTGTAGTGAAAGAAGTGGTGGAACTGCACGACGGCGTGATTACCGTTCACAGTGAGTTGGGGCAGGGCACCGAAGTGATTGTCACCCTGCCCAACACGTCAGAAGACGATGCTTAGCTGGCCGCTGCGGACGCCTTCAGGCCCGTTAGCGCTTCGCTGACCGCCCACAACCGCGCCCCGTTGCCTTTGTCGTAGGTTTCCGGGATGGTTTCTTTTTCGCGCTTGTCCGCGAAGTATTTGCCCGTCACGCCCTTCACTGCCGGGTCTGAGGCGACATAGACGCTGGTTGCCGCCCCTTCTGAGGCAGACTTGGCAAACACCTGCAACACGCTGGCCACCGCCACGAACAAACAGCCGTTGTTGCGAGCGAACCCCGTCGCCACCAGCCCCGGATGCACCGCATTGGCCGTGACGCCCGTCCCCTCCAGGCGGCGGGCCAGTTCGTAGGCGTGCAGCACATTCATGGCTTTGCTTTGACCGTAGGCGTTTAATGCGGAATAGCTCTGTTGGTATTGCAGGTCATCCCAGTTCATGCCGCTGCGGTGCGCCTCGGACGACACATTGACGATTCGCGCTTCGCCGTGTGTGGCAGCGGTTTGCTTGAGCAGGTTCAGCAGGTCATACGTGAGCAGAAAGTAGCTGATGTGGTTGAGCGCCATCGTGTACTCAATGCCGTCGGCGCTTTCCCGCCGCCCCTGGAACACCCCACCCGCGTTGTTGAGCAGCACGTCCAGGCGGTTGTGACGGCTAAGGTATTCGGCGGCTGCCGCCCGGATTTGCGCGATCTCGGATAGGTCGGCTTGAATGGTGTCTACGTCGGCGCTGCTCACATCACGGATGCGGGCGGCGGTTGCGGCCAGTTTGTCTGCATTGCGGCTGATGAGGGTGACAGCCGCGCCCATCTTGGCCAGGTCAACGGCGGCTTCTTCGCCAATGCCGCTGGTGGCCCCGGTGACAATTACACGCTTGCCGGTCATGTCGGCCATAGGTTGGGAGTTCCTTGCGTTGCGGGCTACGCTTTTGAGTCTAGCATAGAATGGGCAGTGGCACAGGTGGGGGCAGGCTGAGTCGTTGTTGGATACGATTCAGCGTATCTATTCCCCTTGCCGTGCGAGGTGTAACGAAATGATTTGCAGGGCGGTAGGCCGCCCGGTGTAGCGGCCCCTACACAACCCACGTGACCGGTAGGGACGCGCAACGGCGCACCCGGTGCGTGGTAACGACGCAGCTTGCCCCCCACCCCGGCGCTAAAGCGCCACCCCTCCCCCACTATCGCCGGAGGGAGGGGTTTGTGCCGCCTTCGGCGGTGTTCCCCTTCCCTCATTTTGGGGGTAAGGGGATGGGGGAATTCAGCCGAGTACCTGGGTCGTTACATGAGGTTGTTAGTACAGCGGGTCAATGTAGAACGTGATGGCGGGTTCAATGCAGCCTGTGTCTAGCAGGGCGGTAGGGTCATCCAGGTAGGCACGGGTGACGTTTGCGGCACAACCGGGGATAGAACTATCGCCGTGTGACCCGGTGGGGAAGACGATATGCTGCCCATTCGGGAGGCCCTGCAACGCGCTGTCAGCATACGACGGCGGCGTGATGGGGTCAAACGCGCCGGAAATCAACAGCACGGGCACATCGCTTTGCACGCGCTCCGCTTCGATAGCTGACGTGGCGGGCACACCCCAACCCTCACACTCGAACAACTGCCCGTCAATCGCTTCAAACAACCACGCTTGCAGCTCGATTGGGGCGGCGTCTGCGCTGTCAAAGGCGGCGTCTGCGTTGTTGAACGGCACTTCTTCTGCACACTCCACCGATGAATACATGCCCTCACTGTCGGAAATATCGCCAACCGTATCGAAGTAGTCCAGCACCATGTCCGACTCCAACACGGATTCGGGGAAGTCCTCAAACTCGCCGTTCCACGAGTCAATCGTGTAGTAGCCGCTCAGGATGTCTACCGCGTCGGTCAGGTCGATGTCGTCTTCGGCGTAGGCCATCAGCGTGATACCGTAGGGCAGCATGGGGATAATGCTGCTGTCGTACATCGCCTGGAACATCGCATCCAGGATGTCGTCACCGTACAGGTCAAGGTCGTAGGTTTCCTCGCCGTCGAAGTACTCAAACGTGACCGGCTCAAAGTTGAACTCGTCCACGATGAAGTAGAAGTCTTCGCGCAGGTCGGGGTAGGCGTCATTGCAGGCGGCGTCGGCAGCGCAGGCGTCTAGCAGGTACTCAAAAGCCCGCACGCCGTCCGCGCTGGCCTGTTCCAGGCTGTTCACCTCTGGCGGATACACCGCGTCGATGACTACAGCCCGAATGCCTTCGGGGTAATCCCGAATGACGGTGAGGGCCAGCCGCGTGCCGTAGGAAATGCCCCACAGGTTCACCTGCTCATAGCCCATTGCGATTCGCAGGTCGTTCACATCGGCGGCGTTGGCGGCGCTGTTATACGCGGATAAGTTCACGCCCTCGGCAATCAGGCGATCCCGACAGTCCAGGGTGGCGGTGTCGGCGGCGTCTTCGTCTTCCATTTCAAAGCAATTGAGGCTGGGCTGGCTAAAGCCCGTGCCGCGCTGATCTAGCAGGATGAGGTCACGGTTCTGGCGCAGCGGGTGCGCCGCGAAGTCCTCAACTGCGAGGGAGGCCGCACCGCCGGGGCCGCCTTCCAGGTAGATAACCGGGTCTGGCAGGGGGGTGCCGTTGGCAGCTTGCAGGATAACCACAGCCAGTTCTACCTGACGGCCTGCGGGGTTGGTGCGGTCTTCTGGCACAGTGAGCGTGCCGCACACCACGCCCTCAATAAACGGGAAGGGACACGGGTTGTTGCTAAAGGTGGGGGTGTATCCCTGGGCGGCGGCGGGCACGGCAAATGCCGCCCAGAAAAGCAGGATCATCACAGAACGACGCATTGAATAAGCCTCCATCATCCATATGTGGGAAAAAGCGCAGGTTGTTGCCCGTCATTATAGAGGCGTATTTCGCTTTTCGCCCATGAATGCGTCATTATGGGCGCAGCCTATCAGCATGAACGGGAGCGCACCCCCTATGAACGACGAACTCACGGCCCAGCTTGCCATTTATGGCTACACCCTACCCGACTATGCCCGCCCGCATCTGCGCGTGGTGACCGAACACGACACCGTTAGCGTTGAGGGGGAGAGCGGCCTGTTTTCGCTCAGCGTCCCGGCGGCGCTGTTGGATGTGCAGTTCGGTGTGGGGGAGGGGCCGCTGCTGCGGCGCTTCCGGTGGCAGCCGGATTCACTGGAATGGGATGGGCGGGTGCGTATTGGCGGCACAGTCGAGGCCATTACCGTAACCGAGTTCCGGGAGGTGCCGATTGCGCTGCTGACGGTGTTAGGGGTGCCGCTCATCGCGGATGCCGAAGCGTACATCCCCGCCACGCTGCGCGGGACGACGAATCATGCGCCGCCCGCCTTTGCCGACGGCGTGATTGCTGCCGACGAGCGGTTTACCACCTGGTTGGCCCCGGAAAGCAGCCCGTTGGTGGCAATGGCGGAAAACGCGCTCAACAACAGGCTGAATGTGTGGGTTGGGGGGCGGCTAGCGCCATCAGCGGCGGGCTGGCAGAATGTGGCCGCGCTGCCGCTGCTGTTAGAGGCGGCGACGGTGTTCGCGTCGTTGTAGGGGCGCTGGTGGCCCCTTCGCCCGGCTTAGCCTGCTGTGGTGGGTTGTAGGGTGGGCGCGTCTTCTGTAGGCGTGGCCCCCGCCCCCGGCGTCACGGGTACGGATGCACCCATCGCTGGGGTGGGGGTGGCCGTGGCCGAAATCGGCGTCACGTTGGATTCTAGCGGTGTGGGCGGGGGCGGCGTTACGTCAATCACCTGCCGTAAATCACCCGGATTGAAGCTGCCGGCACACTCAAATTGGTCGAGGGCACCCCACCCGGCCAGCCCGCCTTCAAGCTGCACACGCACCCACGCCCCGGTGACATCCCGCGCATCGACTGCAATGGTTACATCGGGCGGCACCGTGCCGATTTGCTGGTTGCGCGGGTCGGGGCCGCCGCGCAGCACGACCTCATCCGCGTTGGGCTGGCACTGCGGCATCACTGCCGGGATAACAATCTGCTCGGTGTAGGGGTTGCCAAAGGCGTCCTGGGCTTGCAGCAGCACAGTCACGTTGTCCTCCGGGATGCCGATAATTTCGTCCGTGCTGGCGTTGGCAGCGAAGGCCCCGCCTGCGAAGTCCCCGGTGAAGCCTTTTACCGTGATTTGGACGCTGTCCGCATTGGCCACTTCCCAACTGAGTTGGAGCGGCTGCACCACATAGCGCACCAGTTCCGGGGGCAGGGCGGTGAAGGTGTTCAACTGCATCGGGTCATACACGCGAATCACCTGATCCAGCCGGGCAGACTGGTTGCGGGTGGTGCCTTGCAGGCTAATCAGCGGCGAAGCGGATAAAAACGTGGTATCCAGGGTGTAAGACGTTGTTTCCGGCGCTAGGTCGGTGGCAACCGGCGTTTCGTCTACCAGCAGCGTCAGTTCATCGACGTTGTTTACCTCCCAGGTGATTTCTAGCCCCTGCCCCCGCGCCACCAGCGTAGACTGCACCTGCATCGAAATGACTTCTGGCTGTGGGGCAAACAGGATGCTAAGCAGCAGCAGGCCACCCAGCAGCAGCAGGCCAACCAGGACGCCGCCACCTGCCAGCACGGCGGGGGTGAGTAAAGGCTGCTGGACGACACTGCCGCGCACCACCGCCATAAACTGGTTGGCTTCCTGTGAGCGTATCACAACATCGAAGGGGTGTGTTTCCATGCGCCCGATGAACTTAGCACGGGTGGGGCGGGCGTGCCCCTGGATGACCAACCGCTGGCCGGGTTGCAGCGTGACGTTGGGCGAGGATACCAGATCAACGGCCACGTCTTCGATGCGGTCGCTGCCCGCAATCACCAGGGGCAGGTCTGCACTGCCCTGGTTGTGAATGTGCAGCCGAAAACGCTCGCTGCCGTCAATGATTTTACGCTCTAGCGCAGCGCCAAAGCCGCCGTAGGGCAGCACGGTGATGCGCGTTTCGGCTTCGAGTTTGGTGGTGGGGTCGTTTTCATCGGTGACGATAATGCTGAAGGTGTACTCGCCGGGGGCCGTTTCTGGGCGGCGCACAGGCCGCACATTCACGATGACCTGGGCGGTTTCGCCGGGGTTGACGATCAGGCGCGGGCGGTCAATACGTACCCAGGACGGTTCCAGCCCGGCCACGTCAACGGTGTAAACGCCCTTTTCTTCGCTGGTGTTCTCGATGCTCAGTTCAGCAGAGGCGTGTGAACTGGGCGGCACAGCAATGGGCGGCGGCTGCACACTCAGGCGGAAGGGCACATCGGTGCGTTCGACCCGCTGGGTGATGTCAACATCGGGGCGGACGGGCTGCGTGGGCATTTCATCCACCTGATGATAGATAATCCGCAGGTCGCCCACCAGGATTTCTTCCCCGCCGTGCAGGTCGCGGGTGTCGCCTTTGGGCACCTTAACGCCGTCGATGTAGGTGCCGTTTTGCGATTCCATATCCAGTAGATACACGGTTTCGTTTTCGTAGATGATGCTAAAGTGATAGCGCGAGATGGTTTCTGTTTCTAGCGTGATGGTGTTGCCGGGGGAGCGCCCCACCGACACATTGCCGTCTTCCAATGAAAAAGAACGGTATTTTCCGTCCGGGTAGAATACATCCAGGCGACCATACGCCATCGGGGTACCTTCTCTCGTTCGCTAAACTCGGCCAGTGAATTCTGCACTTATTCTAGTCTATGACGGCGTCCCCGCAACAGACGGGGTATGCTGGCCCAAAAGGGGAAGGTAACGACTCAGCCCTCTCTCAAACGTGCCTGTGGCCCTGGGCGGGACGGCGGGCGGGAGCTACAAAACACACACTTAGGGTAACTGCTCAGGCACCGGGTGTATGTGGGCATAACGCCCTCGCCCTCACCCCCCTCAATCCCCCCTCTCCCGACCGCCGCTGCGCGGCTAGGCGAGGGGGTAGGCCACCGGGTGCCGCTGTTTAAGCCCCTCTCCCAGGGCCACAGGCCCGTTCGGGAGAGGGGTTGGGGTGAGGGCTGAGTCGTTACACTTTTTTTGCGAAAACGAGCTTTACCCATGACGCCTGATACGATTCAAATCGGCAACCTGGAAATCGAACCTGCCGCCTATCGCCTGACCAAAGCCGGGGAACCGCTTCG